>NZ_JBJMAW010000004.1:0-250172 GCF_046600735.1 Novilysobacter longmucuonensis | reverse complement strand
CACCGCGCCAGCCTTGGACAAACTGATCCTCAAAGCCTGGGCGGACGCGCCAGCGATATAGCACGACGAACGGCTTGTGGTTGCTGTCAGGAAGGGATGTGTCCATGACACCTAACGCCTGAATTAAGCCGACCCGCAACGCGCGAGACGGGAGTGGATGGAGCACCGGCAGCGACGCATTTCAACGGAGCAACGAAGCGGGTTCGGCTTGAATGAATTGTTAGACGGACCTCAGAGACCCTTGTTTGGCGATTGCATCGCTCGCGCAACCTTGATTACTAAGTAAGTAACCGACCTGCCCGCCTCAACGTGCACTTGATGGGCAACGCCGGCCGGGATGATTAGGAGGTCGCCAGCCCCAAGAGGTTGATTAGTACCTCCAATAATCTCGCCTCCTCGCATTTCACCGGTTCCTCCGCCTCGCTCTTCGGAGCCCGCCGCTCGTCCTCCCTTGAACTGTCCGCCGTACAGCATTGTTGCAGCCCCTTCCTTCACCACAATTATCTCGTCCCACGCGCCATGGGCTTGGATTTGGCTCGTTCGATCGCGCCGGATCATCATGTACCGGTAGTCACCACCGCGTCCCAGAAGCTTGCCGATAAGACGCTCTTGCGCCTGCCCAGCACCCGCCATGTTCGCTCGCAACTCCGTTGCACCGGCGTGCTCAACGTCCGGTTTAGCTTGTGCATATGCCTCGGACGCGTAGAACGCGATCAAAACGACAAAGATACGGAGGACCATGTCTTTTCTCCGGAACGAGGTGAACGTTGGCGGCCGTCTAACGCCTGAATTAAGCCGACCCGCAACGCGCTGATCGGGAGCCGGCACAACATCGCCAGCGACACATTTGAATCGAGTGACGAAGCGGGTTCGGCTTGAATGAATTGTTAGGCCGCGCCCGCGACTTGGCGCCGGCCCCTGCCCAAAACTGAAGAGTGCCAGATTGGCGGCGCGAGGATTAGTAACAATGCGTGGAGGGCGAACGGCCAGCCCCCCATCCTCGCCATGTGCCAAATAGGGACTGACGCGCCTGCCTGGGCCGATTGCCATTGATGCACGGCCCAAACAGAGCAGTACGTGACAAGCAGCAACGCGGAGCCCGCGAGCACTAGGCCGGAAGTGCTGATACAGCCAACGCGCTTAGCGAGAACAATGGCGACGGGCGCAGCAGCCACCCAGCAGGCCAACTCAGCAACGTACACGAGCGGGTCGAGTGCGATGGGATCTATGGCTACGAACTCCACGAGGAACGATAGCGCCATTCCTAGCGTGAAGTAGATGAGAGCGAAAACTGCGTATGGCTTCCAAGTCACGTAATAGTCTCCAGCGGCCTAACGCCTGAATTAAGCCGAGCCGCGAAGCGGCTTTGGCTTGAATGAATTGTTAGGCGGCACTGCTAGCAGCACCGAACCAGTTGTACAGACCGATGATAACCACGGCCAAGATTAGTACGACAAGCCCGATTGCCTCCAAGTCCAGGTCCATGCGGGAGATCCGCTTACGGAAGGACTTGCTCAGTAATAACGGCGAAATCACGGCAATGCCAGCCGCGAGACTGGCAAGCCCGAGGTAGAAGTTGAACTGCCACCAGTCCCAGAATGCATGAAGCATGGTTGTGCCGCCTAACACCGGAATTAAGCCGACCCGCCACGTGCGAACCGGAAAATGGACGGGACCTCAACAACAACACACCTAAAAGATGCGATGAAGCGGGTTCGGCTTGAATGACTGGTTAGGCCCCGACATAGCGCATGAGGCCTTTGTCAGGTGGCCAGGCCTGCCAATCGCCGTTTGATGTGGTCTCGCCGTACGTTGATGCGGTGAGGTCATAACCGAAGCCATAGCCTTGAAAGTCGTCGCCTAGGAGAACGATATCAGTCCGGTTAAAGGTGGCGCCGTAAACGTCTTGAGGCGCAATTGGGCCGCTGTAGATCATGCGGCCACTATCAGCCTCGCCCCAGCCGACGTCACGAAGGTAAGCAAAGTACTCCGGTGGAAGCGTCGGGTGTGCGGCCGAAAGCGCTGCGAGTTCTGTGTCCGACAACTTAGTTGTATCCATCGGGGCCTAACGCCTGAATTAAGCCGACCCGCAGCGCGAAGAACAGGAGAGCGACGCGCTTGCCGATGCGACGGTGTTGCCGAAGCCGCGAGGCGGGTTCGGCTTGAATGAATTGTTAGGCCTCACGGCCTTCGTGACTGGATTGCTGCATTTCCGGTGTGTCGTTGCAGATTGCGCAATGCTTGCCTTTGCGGGACTGGTAGATACGTGAGCCCGTGAAAATGCTGGCCGAGATAGCTGCCCAGAGCAAAGCTTGAGTTGCAGCGTAATCAAGGCTCTCGCCCTGAACCAGTTGCGCAGCTGCAATGATGGTGAAAGCAATGCCGAAGACCAACAGGAAGCGACGTACCCAAAACGATGTGCCCATTTGCGACTTCCTTTCCTGTGAGGCCTAACGCCTGAATTAAGCCGACCCGCAACGCGATGCACGAGAGCTGACGCAACGCCCCCAGCGACAACATTGAACCGAGTGACGAAGCGGGTTCGGCTTCAATGAATTGTTAGGCGCGCTACTTGGCATACCTTGCCTGACGCGCTTCTTCCGGCAGGTTGTTGGACGGAAATAAGACGGGAACGGAGAACTGAACTCGATTGATTGCCGTGTTGCTGTTTTGGCTTGAACCACCAGCTCCAAGATTGAAAACGCCTGCAGCAACACCGATCTTTGCGCCTGCGTTAGTTCCGTCTTGAACGGTAAGTGCCACGTCGAAGTTGATGGATCGAGCGTAATTATTTGTACGATTGTCCCAAAGCGCGGCCTCACCTCTATCGCTTGTTGAGCCCATGAGATTGCCGGGATTCACGTAGGCGCCGTGTGCGGCAACGCGAGTTTGAGCTGCAACTAAGCCATCAATGATTCCTGAACTGGCGTTTTCGACAAAGTCTTTGAGTTCCATGATCTCTCCTGCGCGCCTAACGCCTGAATTAAGCCGACCCGCGAAGCGGGTTCGGCTTGAATGAATTGTTAGGCCCCGGCCGGTTCACTGCGAAAGCTCAAGTACAGCAGAGGCGGCGACAACTGCAGACAAGACTGTGACCACGACGTTGAGCCAAAATACTTTGCGACCAAGTCGATCGCTGCTTTTTGCGCTTTCCGCCAGTGCGTTGATGTGCTGCTGGGCGATTGCAGCCTGAAGCGTGCTTTGTAGCAAGCCTAAGTGGGCTTTCTCGATCTCCGAAAGATCTGCCTCGACCCGGCTGGGGCTACCAAAAGGATGCCGATTACTCTCATGCGCCTTGTCGTTCTTGTAGCGACGAAAGGCGTACTCATGCGCTTCAAGAGCAATCTGGACCTCATCCTTGCCTGGCTTGTCAGTCACAGCAACTCCCTTTGTCGCGAGCGGGGCCTAACGCCTGAATTAAGCCGACCCGCAGCGCGAAGAACAGGAACACGACGCGCTTGCCGATGCGGCGGTGTTGCCGAAGCCGTGAAGCGGGTTCGGCTTGAATGAATTGTTAGGCGGCGGACCCGCCCGCTGCGTCTGCTTTGGCAAAACGATGGAAGCTGTAGCAAGAAGCCCCAAGAAAAATCACACCAAGCGCAACAACTATGCCTGGGAGGTACAGCCGAATGTACGGCTCCACCGGGTTGAACCACAAGTCGCTCAGGCGAAAGTACTCAGGCTGCGCAATCCAGCCGTAGGATTCGTTGAAGTAGGCGAAGAATGCGCCGAGTCCTATAACGAGGAAGCACACACCTCGGCGCGCCCACTTGTCCGTGACATCTTGCGAGTCAGTAGCCATAGCCGCCTAACGCCTGAATTAAGCCGACCCGCACGTGTCAGTCGGTGAGTTGTGAGATGGAACAACAACACATTTGAACGAAGGAACGAAGCGGGTTCGGCTTGAATGAATTGTTAGGCGGCGCTGCCACGTATAACTGCCGCCAAGGTGAAGCCACCAATTGCCAACGAGGCCAAGCCCACCAATGTGATGTGGCGAGTTGCCCGAGGCACAGCTTGTTGGGCAAAGCGATGATGCCACCGCCACGGAACGAGTAAAAGGCAGGCCGTAGTGACGAGCAGAACCCAGCCAAAGACCGTAAAAGCACCCGGCAAAAGCATGCGAGGCGCGTGAAGTACGAGTGCGGCACCGACCATAAAGCGCAAGAACAGCTCCGTGTAGTGAGCTAGCGCAGAGCCAGCGAACCCGAGCAAGAAGCGATTGGCCTGGGCGGGGCAGAACAGCGACACGACCGCCAGCGCAATGAAGTAGAGCCCGGTGAGCACGACAACGGTGAGAGCAAGGGCTTCAATCATCGACGTTGCCTGACAAGCCGCCTAACGCCTGAATTAAGCCGACCCGCAACGTGCCAGTCGGTGAGTTGTTGCAGTGGAACAACGACACATTTGAACGAAGCGACGAAGCGGGTTCGGCTTGAATGAATTGTTAGGCCTCACGGCTGTGCTCCGATTGTTCCGCAACGACACGGCTGTCGCAGAAAGCTCGCACTGCTGTCCCAACAAAGACAGCCGCTGAGAGAATCGCGACTGCAACTACTAGCGTCTTAGGACTGGGGCAACCAAAGCCAAGATCTGGAAGTAGGCCAACACCAGCAAGGCACTTTTCTCTGGTGTTCCAAGCAACGACACCAACGGCCGCAGCCACGAACAGAGCGTATCCCAAGGCATTTTCAACAGTTCGCCGAACTCTGGACATGAGGCCTAACGCCTGAATTAAGCCGACCCGCAGCGCGAAGAACAGGAGAGCAACGCGCTTGCCGATGCGACAGTGCTGCCGAAGCCGCGAAGCGGGTTCGGCTTGAATGAATTGTTAGGCACCGGCCGGCTCACCGTGCGCACCCCAATTGACTCGCGCGTGCTTTCCAGTGCCTTTGCGCATGCTCTTACGATCTACCACGCGAGCCTCAAACTCGAAGTCCTGCGAAATCCTGACTACGAGGAGCTTGTTGAAGTTGCCGGCACGTTTAACCAGGACACAGCTACCGCCTTTTTCAGGTGAGATGGTTTTGACCTCAACGAAGTCGTTCCCGAGCTTCCCATCCGACCCCGGGGCATGCGCTCTGTGGCGCTTTAGGCCGTACTTGATCTCTGCATAGAACTCGCCAAGCTCTCCCCAAATTTGCAGGTAGCGGCCTGTCAGTTCTTTGTAGGTCACAGCAACACCAACCAAATCTTCGAAGGCCCGTATCAGGTCAATGCTCGCGCTGGGGTACTCCGCGCGTAGCTCCTGCTCTTCAAGGTGCTCATTGATGTAATTCCAACTTATCCATTCGCCGTCATCCCAGATCCCATCGGACGAGTCGTTCATTGCTTTTCCTGCCATGGAGCATCGCATGGTCTGTTCCGGGGCCTAACGCCTGAATTAAGCCGACCCGCAACGCGCTGATCGGTGAGTTGCTGAAATTGAACAACGACACATTTGACCGAAGCGACGAAGCGGGTTCGGCTTGAATGAATTGTTAGGTGTCACTTGCCATTCTGTCTATGGCGTCTAACTGCTCTTTGCAATCGTGATGCAACGTAGGCTCTATGAGCATGAGTCGCTTGATGTATGCCCTGGCGCTGTCGTGTAGCCCGGTAGCTGCCAATGCTTTAGCCCCAAAGTAGAGCGCGGAGATGTCATGCGGATGCTCTTGAAGCCGAAGTCGTGTCTTAGCGATCAGGTCGTCAATCTGGCCTTTCTGCCAGAGGTCACCGAACCTGTCATCACGCGGGCGGCCACAATTGAAGATGTGGCAGAGGATGTTGCTTGCAACGAAGAAGGCCAACACCCCGAGGATGACCCAAAGAAGGATTTTGATTTGCGCAATATCGGCTTCCATGTGATGTCCCCTGTGACACCTAACGCCTGAATTAAGCCGACCCGCAACGTGCGAGCCGGTGAGTTGTAGCAATGGAGCGACGACACATTTCAACGAAGCGACGAAGCGGGTTCGGCTTGAACGAATTGTTAGGCCTCAGTTGCGTTGAGAGCCCAGCTAACCACGTTGTAGCCAATGATCGCAGCGCCGACAAGCCAAAAGCCGACTTGAACCCAAAAGCTAAAGGGGGCTTCCGAGCGCTTGGTGAGTCCCGAGCTTAGTGCAGTTGGGGAGTCCACAGTTCCCGTCAGCAGGGCTCGCCCGCCATGCCACAGGCAATAGACAGCCAACGCTGCAAGTAGTACCCACGCTGCAAATGCAAGGATGCTGCCCATGAGGCCTAACGCCTGAATTAAGCCGACCCGCAACGCGTTGCCCGTGAGCTTGTGCAGCAACATCAGCGACACAGATCAACGAAGCGACGAAGCGGGTTCGGCTTGAATGAATTGTTAGGCCTCACCGTCTGGTGCTTGCGGCTTTTGAGCCCCAACGGCAAGCGGTTTGTCACGCACTTTGGACGTGGCAAGGAACACAATGCCAAGCGCCATGAAAGACGGACCTAAGACGGTAAACACGAGCATTTGCGTTGCAACGCCCACTGCAAGGAAAGATGCACCGAATGCGAGGAAAATGAAACCAAGTGTTTGCAAGCTCTTTGCCCGGTCCATCCATGTACTCCTTGAGATGAGGCCTAACGCCTGAATTAAGCCGACCCGCAACCTGCTGATCGGTGAGTCGTTGCAATGGAGCAACGACACATTTGAGTCAAGCAACGAAGCGGGTTCGGCTTGAATGAATTGTTAGGCCGCGCTGCCTTGACAGCCATATCACGCGGCGGATTGATCAGCTTCTCGCCGTCACTGTTTGAGCGGCCAAACCTCAACGACCCCGTATGCGACAGCGCATGGAGTTTGCGACATCATCTCTATGGCCTCAGCAATAGTGGGCGCCTCGATTACAGTAAATCCAGCGACGGGGAGTTGTGAAGCCATGTAGGGGCCACTCTCCGTCTGGACATGGCCAGCCTCGTGATTGCGGACCTGCTCAGGAGGTCCCGCACTTCCCATCAAAGCTCCGCCTTCTTGCAGCACTTTGTCATGTGCGTGAGCCGTATCTCGAACCGTCTTGGCTGTGCGGTCATAACCTTCGCGGTCACCGTAACCAATGGCAATGAATTTTGGCATGGGATATCTCCATAGATCGACAGAGAAGCTAGATGTGCGGCCTAACGCCTGAATTAAGCCGACCCGCAACGTGCGAGCCGGTGAGCTGTTGCAATGGAACAACGACACATTTGAACGGAGCGACGAAGCGGGTTCGGCTTGAATGAATTGTTAGATCTGCGCCACGCCGTGCGCGCTATACCGCCGCGGCAGCAGCCAACGAGAAACTGGCACTTCAAGAAGATGCATTTCGGCGGTAATTTGGAATCGCTGGTATGCGCGGGCAATGCTACGCGCATGATCTACGCACTTATCAAGATGCTGTGCATAACTCTGGGGAATGCCGCTCTCATCCTGAAATGCTTCCTTATTAAAGTCCCAATAGTACGTGGAGGTGCCATCACTTTCCTCTCTGCTACGAGGCTCCCACTCCGGCACCTGCACAAGTTCTCGGAGGTTCTTGTATGCCTCCAGCAACGCTACCAATTCGCGGCGCAGCGCATTCTTCAGCGGGCCTGAGAACCGGATATGGTCTTGGTTTGTCCGTACCTCATGCGCAAGTTGGTCAAGTGGTTGAAACATCCACTCTGGGACGAGGCGCGATTGATACAGGGACGACTCAAGGTCGACGACGAGTTGCTCTGGAAGGATTGTCAAGATGCGCTCAGCGCGCTCGACGTCCCGTTGGTGCTTCTTGTCTAGTACCGGTCGAAATAGCGCGACGACGCCCGCCGCAGACCCGACAGCGAAGAACGCTTCTTTAATGACGGGCCAAGAAAGTTCCATAGCAGATCTAACGCCTGAATTAAGCCGACCCGCAACGTGCAAGTCGGTGAGTTGCTGCAACGGAACAACGAGACATTTGAACGAAGCGACGAAGCGGGTTCGGCTTGAATGAATTGTTAGCCGTGAACCGCCTGAGCCACAACAATACTCTGGAAGTCAGACTCACGGAGAACTCGGATGGAGCAGCCTTGACCTATCAAGTCCTCAGCCTTGAGGTGTTTAGAGCTCTTGGACTTTCCGTTGAGCTTGGAGATGTCTTGGTCACCGACAATGAGCAATGTAGTTATCTTTGTCACGGAGGCAGCCACATCACATCCAGCTCTTGCAGCTAGATCAGCGGCCTCTCGGCGTGGGATGGTTAGTGAGCCCGTAAACACTGCAACGTTTCCAAAAAGGGGGCCTTCAGCGCTTCCGTTGCGGGTTATTGGTTGGTCCGAGGTTGGGTCGATTGGACGCAGCACCCGAGCACACCAATCATCTACAGTCAGTCCTGCATGAGCACTTGCCCTGCACAGCACTTCGCCCGCAGCGCGGGCGTCCTCTAATGCATCGTGATGCTTGAAATCAATGCCGAGAAATTTGGCTACCTTGCGTAAGCCATAACCAGTCGTTGAAAATTTTTCTGGCCATGCGCGACGTACGACACGGGCCGTATCAAGCCAGCGACAATCAAACGGCTGCAGCCCGTACTTGTCACACGCCAATGTGGTCGCCGCGCGATCAAATGGGGTGTGGCAAGCAACAACTGAGCCCGTAACCAAGACGTGTATCTCCGCCGCTACAGCCGGCCATTTTGGAGCGCCAACAACGGCTCGCTCGTCTATGCCATGGATTAAAACATTGAAGCCATCAAACTCATCTTCTGGGTCTACGAGCGAAGACCAAGAATCGACCTGCTTCCCGTCTTGGAAGAATGCGACACCTACCTGGCAAATGCTGGAGAGGTCAGCATTAGCGGTTTCGACGTCTATTGCTGCGAATCGCATTGAACCTCCATTCACGGCTAACGCCTGAATTAAGCCGAGCCGCGAAGCGGCTTCGGCTTGAATGAATTGTTAGACACCATCCGGGTTGTTCTGCTCTACCCAGACGCGCACCGCCGTATGGTGCCTGTAAACAAAGATGACCATTGCCACACTGCCGACAAGGAATGCCAAAGCAGCAAGAATTGAAAAGTGCCAGATCAGCGCGACAAAGCTGACGAGCAACAGCAAGCCCCCGAAGAAAAATATTGACACGCCGACGCCAGATCCGTGCAGCTTAGAAAAGTGGCCGTGTGAGGCATTGCCATGAAAAGAGTAGGCCTCGCCCACTTGCCAAAGTGCTAGCCAAACCGGAATTGCTATTGCTGCGCAGAAGAAAGAGATGCTCAAGGCGCCGCTCTTGAGGCCAATCTGCGTAAGGAGAAAAACAATGGCGGTTGATAGGCCAGCGCCACCAAGCGTTGTACCGCGCGTTTTCTCCCAGTAGCGCTCATCTATCCGTCGAACGACGGGAGCTATGGCGCGCTTGTAGTGATCTTCGAATGGCGGTCGATTTTCCATGGGGTCTAACACTTATTCGATCCCCAAAACGGGGTGTTGCGCGGAGTATGCCTGCCCTTGGCGGATGGTCCAAGAGGAAAAATCCTACAACCGATCAACGGGTTAGCTGATGCATCCGGCTGTCGTCTAGCGTCATGTTGGCGGCGTTATCCAACAGGGGAGGGGGCGTATGAGTTACGCCGGCATGGATGCGGTGGTAACGGGGCGGAAATCGCCGCGGTTGTTGGATCAGGTGCGTCAGCGGATCCGGGTGATGCACTACAGCCGGCGGACGGAGCAGGCGTACGTGGGATGGATCCGGCGCTTCATTCTCGCCAATGGCAAGCGGCACCCGCGGGAGCTGGGTGGGGCGGAGGTGGAGCGGTTCCTGACCGGGCTGGCGACCGAGGGCCACGTCGCGGCCGGTACCCAGAACCAGGCGTTGGCGGCGTTGTTGTTCCTGTATCGCGAAGTGCTCGGGATCGATCTGCCCTGGATGGAATCGGTGGTTCGCGCGAAGCGCCCGCAGCGGGTGCCGGTGGTGCTGTCGCGCGACGAGATGGGTCGCCTGCTGGCCATGCTGGATGGGCAGCGCTGGCTCATGGCTGCATTGTTGTATGGCACCGGCATGCGCCTGATGGAATGCATCCGGTTGCGGGTCAAGGATGTCGACTTCGACCGTTCCGAGATATGCGTGCGCAACGGCGGGGTTGCAAGGATCGCCGGGTGCCGCTGCCGATGAAGTTGCGTGACGCCTTGGCGGCACGGGTGGAGCGCACCCGGCTGGTCCATCAGTGCGATGTGGACACCGGCGTGGGGCCGGTCTGGCTCCCGCATGCGCTCGTGCGCAAATATCCCACCGCCGGGCGCGAACTGGGCTGGCAGTACCTGTTCCCTGCGCCGCGCGTGTCGACTGATCCGCGCAGCGGCCTGGTGCGGCGGCACCATGTCGACGAGAGTGTGCTGCAGCGTGCGGTGAAGACGGCACGCGAGGCTGCGGGCATTCGCAAGCCGGCCACGTGCCATACCCTGCGGCACTCCTTCGCCACGCATCTGATCGAGGCCGGGCAGGACATCCGCACGGTGCAGGAGCTGCTCGGACACAAGGACGTGGCGACCACGCAGATCTACACGCATGTGCTGGGGCGTGGCGCGGGTGGGGTGTTGAGTCCGCTGGATCGGTAGGGGCTTCGGCCAAAGCAGAGCAGAGCAGGAGCAGGAGCAAATCTCCCCTGGCCCCTCTTTGCTGAAGAGGGGAACTCTGTCAGCCGGCTTTGCCCAGCATCAACAGCAGGCCCTTTGCGGCGGCGAGGCGGGCGGGGGCGTCGGGCAGCTCCAGTTTGAGCTTGAGTTTGTCCGGGCCGTCCATCTGGTAGAGCTTGGGCTGGCCCTGGATCAGCTGGATGAGCGCCATCGGATCTACGGCGGGTTTGTCGGTGAACTGCACGCGGCCGCTCTTCTCGCCGAGGTCGAGCTTGCGGATGCCCAGCGCGGTGGCCTGCAGCTTCAGTTCGGCGATCGCGAACAGGTACCGGGCCGGGTCGGGCAGCAGGCCGAAACGGTCGATCATCTCGACCTGCAGTTCGCGCAGTTCCTCGATGTCGCGCGCGCTGCTGATGCGCTTGTACAGGGTCAGGCGGGTGTGCACGTCGGGCAGGTAGTCCTCGGGGATCAGTGCCGGGACATGCAGCTCTACCTCGGCGCCACGCGACTGGGTACCGTCGATGTCGGGCAGTTCGCCGCGTTTGATTGAGCGCACCGCACGCTCCAGCAGCTCGGTGTAGAGGCTGAATCCGACCTCGGCCATCTGCCCGCTCTGGTCCTCGCCGAGCAGTTCGCCGGCGCCGCGGATTTCCAGGTCGTGGGTGGCCAGGGTGAAGCCGGCACCCAGCTCGCCCATCGCCGCGATCGCATCGAGGCGCTTCTTCGCATCGCTGGTGATCGAGCGCTTGTCGGGCACGACGAGGTAGGCGTAGGCGCGGTGATGCGAACGGCCGACCCGGCCACGCAGCTGGTGCATCTGGGCCAGGCCGAACTTGTCGGCGCGGTTCATGATGATGGTGTTGGCGTTGGGGATGTCGATGCCCGACTCGATGATCGTGGTGCACAACAGCACGTTGAAGCGCTGCTTGTGGAAGTCGAGCATCACCCGCTCCAGTTCGCGCTCGGGCATCTGGCCGTGGGCGACGCCGATGCGCGCATCCGGCACCAGCGTCTCGAGCTCGCGCTGCATCCGCCCGATGCTTTCGACATCGTTGTGCAGGAAGTAGACCTGGCCGCCGCGCGAGAGCTCGCGCTGGAACGCCTCGCGCAGTTGCGCGTCATCCCACGGCACCACGAACGTCTGCACCGCCAGGCGGTGCGCCGGCGGGGTGGCGATGATCGACAGGTCGCGCAGCCCGGCCATGGCCATGTTGAGCGTGCGCGGGATCGGGGTTGCGGTCAGCGTCAGCAGGTGGACATTGGCGCGCATCGCCTTGAGGGCCTCCTTCTGGCGCACGCCGAAGCGCTGCTCCTCGTCGACGATGACCAGGCCGAGGTCCTTGAAATGCACGTCCTTCTGCAGCAGCCGGTGGGTGCCGACGATCACGTCGATGCTGCCGTCGGCAGCCTTTTCCAGTTCGGCCTTGATTTCCTTGGCGGTCTTGAAGCGCGACAGCACCTCGACCTTGAGCGGCCAGTCGGCGAAGCGGTCGCTGATCGTGCGGTAGTGCTGCTCGGCCAGCAGCGTAGTCGGCACCAGCACCGCGACCTGCTTGCCGGCGGCGGCGGCGGCAAACGCGGCGCGCACCGCGACCTCGGTCTTGCCGAAGCCCACATCGCCGCAGACCACCCGGTCCATCGGCTGGCTGCTCTGCAGGTCGCGGATCACCGCCTCGATCGCGGCGTGCTGGTCGGGGGTTTCCTCGAACGGGAACGCGGCCGCGAACGGCTCGTACATCGCGCGGTCCAGATCGATCGCCAAGCCGGCGCGGGCCTGGCGCTTGGCCTGGATCTCGAGCAGTTCGGCGGCGACATCGCGGACTTTTTCGGCCGCCTTGCGTTTGGCCTTGGTCCACTGCTCGCCGCCAAGCGAATGCAGCGGCGCGGTCTCGACCGACGCCCCGGAATAGCGGTTGATCAGGTGCAGCTGCGCGACCGGCACGTACAGGCGGTCGCCCTTGGCGTATTCGATCTCGAGGTATTCGTTCTTCTCGCCGCCGGCTTCCAGCGTGACCAGTCCGCGGTAGCGGCCGACGCCGTGGTCCTCGTGCACGATCGGCGCGCCGTCGGTGAGCTCGCCCAGGTCGCGGATGATCGCTTCGGGCTCGCGCCCGGCGCGCTTGCGGCGGCGCGGCTGGCTGGCGCGTTCGGGAAACAACTGGCGTTCGGTGAGGATCGCCAGCGGCGGCTCGGTGAGCGCGAAGCCGTCATCGAACGGGGCGACCGCGATGGCGAATTTGCTGAGTCCATCTCGCGTGCCCTCACCCCAACCCTCTCCCGCGCCCTGAAGGAAGTCCCCTTGGGGGGCAGGCGGGAGAGGGGGTAGAAGCGCGAACGCCGGCCAGTCCGGCAGCACGTCCGGCCGCAGGTCGGCGGCCTGCAGCAGTTCGAGCAGCGCCTCGCGGCGGCCCGGCGAATCGGCCGCGATCAGCACGCGGCCGGGATAGCTGGCGAGGAACGACTTCAGCGCGTCGGCGGGGGCGTGGTCGCGGGCGGTGATCGGCAGGTCCGGCGCCGCCTGGGTGCCCAGCGCCTGCGCGCGTTCGTGCTGGGGATGGGTCTGGTTGCAGACTTCGATGCGGTCGCCACGATTGAAGCGCTCGCGCAGCGCATCGGGCGACAGGTACAACTCGCCCGGCGGCAGCACTGGCCGCTCGACATCGTGGCGGCGTTGCTCGTAACGCTCGCCGGTCTGCTTCCAGAAATGCTCGGCCGCCTCCAGCGCGCCGGCGGCGATCACCGGCAGAGTGCTGTCGCCGAGGTAGTCGAACAAGGTGGCGGTCTGGCCCAGGCCGTCGCGACGGCCCTGCTCGAAAAACAGCGGCAAGTAGTACTCGATGCCGGCCGGCGCGGCGCCGGCCTTGAGGTCTTGGTACAGCGCGCTACGCCGGGTGTCGAGGTCGAAGCGCTCGCGCAACGCATCCAGTGCACGCTTGACCGAGGCCTCGTCCAGCGGCAGCTCGCGGCCCGGCAGCAGGTGCACCGCGTCGATCCGGTCGAGCGAGCGCTGCGTTTCGGGATCGAAGCCGCGGATGGTGTCGATCTCGTCGTCGAGCAGTTCGACCCGGAACGGCGTGTCCGCGCCCATCGGGTAGACATCGAGCAGGCCGCCGCGCACCGCGAAATCGCCCGGGTCGAGCACCTGCGGCACGTGCCGGTAGCCGGCCGATTCCAGCCGCCGTTTTTCCGCATCCAGGTCGAGCCGCTGACCGACGCGCACGTCGAAGCTGCCGCCGACCACGTGCCGCAGCGGCGCCAGTCTTTGCAGCAGCGTCTGCACCGGCACCACCACGATCCCCTGCCTGAGCGTGGGCAAGCGGTGCAACGCGGCCAGGCGCTGGCTGACGATGTCCGGGTGCGGGCTGAAGACGTCGTAGGGCAGGGTTTCCCAGTCCGGGAAGGGCAGCACCGGCACCTTGCCGTCGTGTGCGGCCTGAGCGCCGAGCAGGGTGCGCAGGTCGGTTTCGAGCTGGTGCGCGCTGTGGTTGTCGCGCGCGATCGCGAGCAGCGGGCCGTCGTGCGCGGTCGCGGCCTGGGCGATATGGAACGCAAGGGCGGAGGCGGACGCCGGCGCACGCCACCAGGCGCGCTGCTGGCCCGGCCTCGGCAGCGGCGGGTTTGGGGAGGTGGGGGATGGCATCAGGAGCGGGATTTTAGCCGATGCGCCGGCCGCGCCCCGTCAGCGACATGGGTAAAGACTTCTCCGGCACCCCTGTAGGAGCGGCTTCAGCCGCGAACCAAAACCGGCACGCCCACGAGCCCCCGGTTACGACCGCGCAGCAGAGGGCAGCCCAACCGTCCGCCACACCCGAAGACTCGCCGCTACGGACGCGCCTCCAGCACCAGGTTGAACGGCGTCTGCGCGGCGCGGCGGAAGCGGCCGAAGCCGGCCTCGGTCATCACCGCGCTCAGCCGCGCCTCGCCGGCCTGGGCGCCGAGCGCCGGGCCGTTGCGGGCCAGCGACACCGGCACGCAGATCTGCGATGAAGCACCGTAGTAGACCCGCCCGACCGGGTTGAGATTGTCCGCGACACTATCGCCCGCGAACGGCTCGACCAGCATGCAGTGGCCCTCTGGCTTCAGCGCCTGCCGCGCCTGCCGCGCCGCGCCGACCGGGTCGCCCATGTCGTGCAGGCAATCGAAGAAGGCGATCAGGTCGAACTCCTGGTCGGGGTAGCCGGTGGCATCGGCCACCTCGAAGCGCGCGTTCTCGATGCCGGCATTGGCGGCGCGCTGGCGGGCGGTGTCGATCGACGGGCCGTGGTAGTCGTAACCGACGAACTCCGAGTTGGGAAACGCCTGCGCCATCAGGGTGGTGCTGGCACCGTGGCCGCAGCCGACGTCGGCGACCTTGCCGCCGCTGCGGAGCTTGTCGACCAGGCCGTCCAGCGCCGGTAGCCAGTCGACCAGCAGGTGGGCGTTGTAGCCGGCGCGGAAGAACCGCTCGGTGCCGTGGAACAGGCACGCGTGGTGGTCGCCCCATTCCATGCCGTTGCCGGTACGGAAGTTGACCTTGGTGCGTTCGAGCGCGTGGAAGGTGGCCTCGACGATCGAATACGCGCCCGGCAAGTCCACCGGGCCGCCGGGATCGGCCAGGCACAGCGCCTGCTCCTCGCTCAAGGAGTACTGGCCGCTGGTCGCGTCGTATTGCACGTAGCCACCGGCCGCCTGGTTGCCGAGCCACTCGCGCGCGTAACGCTCGTGGGTGTCGGTGCGCGCGGCCAGTCCGTGCGAATCCAGCGGCTCGTCCGCGAGTGCCCGGTAGTAGCCGAGCTGATCGCCGACCAGCATCAGGGTCGAACTGATCGCGGCGCCGAGGTCGCCGACTGCGCGGCCGAGAAATTCGTTGAGGCGTGCTTCGTCGATGCTCATGGCCGCGGTCCTGGAGGATGCGTCCTCCATGCAGGCACGGCATGGCCTGCCGCTGGCTTTGTCGTTGGTCAACGCGGGTCAACGCAGCGCCGACGCGAAAGCGGACAAGGCGCTCGCATTGAACGCCACGCCGGGCGGCAGACTGTCCTCTCGACGGTAGGAGCGGCTTCAGCCGCGAACGAGGCCGCAAACCAGGGTCGGCACGTCCGTGAACTCGCGATTGCGACCGCGCTGCAGAAGGCCGGCGCCAAAGCTCGCGGCTGAAGCCGCTCCTACACGGCTTTCGCTGTCTGGGCGGCTTTCAGGTCCAGCACCACCCGCACCAGGCCTTGCCCGTCCTGCTGGAATTGGCGCTCGAAACCCAGGGACTGCGCCAGTGCCAGCATCGCGTGGTTGTGCTCGAACACGTCGCCGTAGATGCGCTCCAGGTTCTTGCCACGCGCCCATTTGACTAGTCGCGTCATCAGGTAGCGGCCCAGCCCCATGCCGGCGATGTAGCGGCTGACCAGGATCGCGAACTCGGCGTCTCGCCCGTTGCCGTCGATGACGATGCGCGCGACCGCGCCGACCAGCGCCTCGCCCGGCGGCAGCGGTTCGGCCGCGACCAGGGCGAATTCGGTCTTGGGGTTGATCCGGGCAAACCGCTCGGCCGCCTCGGGACTGAGCTCCTTGAGTGCATGCAGGAAGCGCTGGCGCACTTCGTCGGGCTGCAGCAATGCAAATCCAGCGCGCAGGGGCGCTGCGTCCTCCGGCCGGATAGGCCGGATCAGCACGTCGCGACCGTTGGGAAGTCGCTGGCGCTCGTGCCAGGGCGGGAGACGTTCGCGCGCGGCCATTCGCGGAGTTTGGCACACGTCCCGGGGCCGGTGCTTCATTCCGCGGTCACGCAAAAGGCCGGCGCTTTTGCCGAGCTGAAACCGCGCCGTTAGGGGCTGAGCGCACGCGCGCGGCGCACCCCGGAATGGGCGGTGCCCCGCCGCGACGGGCGTGCCCGGGCTGGTCGGTGAAGTGCTCGGGCACGCCGGCAGCGGCATCGTTTGCCGCTGAGCTGCTGCATCGCGCGCACAGGAGCCGATGCTAGGCTCGCGCCGCCTCGACCAGGGACACGGCGCATGTCTACGCCCGCGTTGCAGCACAAGCGAAGGCGTGTAGGAGCGCCCCATGGGCGCGATCGAGACCCGCTTGCGACATCTGCCGCGGTCGCGGTCGCGCCCATGGGAGCGCTCCTACAAGAGCTGTCGGTGATGGTCGCGGCGCAGGGCGCGGATTGCACGACGCGCCCGCGCTGGCCGAGGAGATCGAGCAACTGGAACGCGCGATGAAGCAGGCGTTCCCCGAAGTGCGCTGGAGTTTCTTCGAACCGGATCTCAGCGCGCAGGTTTGATGCGGCCGAGGCCGGTTTGGGTCGGCCCCTCTGTAGGAGCGACGTGAGTCGCGATACCGCGCACGTGGGCAGTGATGTACAGGTTTTGCGACTCACGTCGCTCCTACCAAAGCGCTAGCTTTCCTGCTTCAACCACTCCAGCCGCGACGATGCGCCGGCCTCGCCGAGCGCCTTGGCCAGCAGCGGCAGCACCGCGCCCAGGCCCTGCCCGAACTGCCACGGCGGGTTCAGCAGCAACAGGCCGCTGCCGTTCATGCGCAGCGGGGAGTCGTCGGGGTGGACCATCAGTTCGGCCACGAACGAGGCCTTCACCGGCAGTGTCGCCGCACGCCGGAAGAACGGCTGCAGCGAGCGCCGGCGCTTGATCGGATACCACACCGCATAGCTGGCATTCGGCCAGCGGCTGAGCGTTTGGCGCAGCGCGCCGATGATGTGGTCGAACTCCTCCAGTTGCGCCTCGTAGGGCGGATCGATCAGGACCAGCCCACGGGCGAACTTCATCGCGCTGCCCCCGGCTTTCAACAGCGTGGGGGGGAGCAGGGCCTTCATCGCCGCATAACCGTCGCGCGCGTGCACCGCCACGCGCGGGTCGCGGGCGAAGTTGACCTTGAGCTGAGCCGCTTCTTCGGGCAGCAACTCGCAGGCGGCGATGCGGTCGTCCTCGCGCAATGCGTGCGCCAGCAGCCACGGCGAGCCGGGGTAGGTCGCCGGGCCGTGTTCGAGCCGGCACGCCTTGACTGCGGCCAGGTAGCGCGCGATCGCGGGGTGTTTCGGCGCTTCGGCCAGCAGCCGCGACACCCCGCCCTCGGCCTCGCCGCTGCGCTGGGCGGAATTGCCATCGAGCGCATACAGCCCGCGCCCGGCGTGGGTGTCGAGTGCGAACAGCGGCGCCGGCTTGGCCGCCAGTGCATCGCACAGCGCCAGCAGGGTGACGTGCTTGAGGACATCGGCGTGGTTGCCGGCATGGAACGCGTGGCGGTAGTTCATGGGCGACAGGGTAGCCCGCCGTCGACGCCGGCGGCTGGCTTATCCTGTCGCCATCGCGACCGAGCCGGCCCCCTTGCCCATGTCCCGCATCCTCCTGGTCGAAGACGAACCGGCGATCGCCGACACGGTGCAGTACGCGCTGCGCGCGGAAGGTTTCGATCCGGTGCACTGCCTGACCGGCGGCGAGGCGCTGCGGTGGGCGGCGACGGAGGTCTTCGCGCTGGCCGTGCTCGATGTCGGCCTGCCCGATATCGGCGGCTTCGCGCTGTGCCGCGAACTGCGCCGCGGGCGCGAGTTGCCGGTGATCTTCCTGACCGCCCAGGGCGCCGAGGCCGACCGCATCCTGGGGCTGGAGATCGGCGCCGACGACTACGTGACCAAACCCTTCTCGCCACGCGAGTTGGTGGCACGGGTACGGGTGGTGCTGCGGCGCGTCCAAGCCGCGCAGGCCGATGCGTCCGTCGTGGGCGGGTTCGAACACGATGCGGCGGGCAAGCGCATCCGCTTCCGCGGGCGTTCGCTGGAGCTGACCCGCTACGAGTACGGCCTGCTCGCCGCGCTGCTGCAACGCCCGGGCGCGGTGTTGTCGCGGGCGCAGTTGATGGACCGGGTCTGGGGCGATGCGCTCGACAGCGGCGACCGTACGGTCGATACCCACGTCAAGACCTTGCGGGCCAAGCTGCACGAGGTCGACGCCGCGGCCGACCCGGTCCGCACCCATCGCGGACTGGGGTATTCGCTCGATGTGCAGTGAGGCGCACCGCACGGGTCGCGGCCTGAGGATCCTGCGTTGAGGACTCCCCATTGAGGATTTCCCATTGAAGATTGGCCTGCGGATATTCCTCGGCTACTTCCTGATCGTCGCGCTGGCGGCGCTGCTGCTGGCGCAGGTGTTCGTCGCGCAGGTCAAGCCCGGCGTGCGCCAGGCGATGGAGGACACCCTGGTCGACACCGCCAACGTGCTGGCCGAGCTGGCGACCGACGACCTGCTCGCCGGCCGGATCGCCACCGGGCCGTTCGCCCGGCGCGTGCGCGAGGTGGCCGGACGCGACTTCGGCGCCGAGATATGGGGCTTCGACAAGCGCGGGGCCAGCTACCGGGTGTATGTGACCGACGCCCGCGGCATCGTGGTGTTCGACAGCAGCGGCCAGGCGTTGGGCGCCGATTACTCGCGCTGGAACGATGTGCACCTGACCCTGCGCGGCCGCTATGGCGCGCGCTCCACCCAGGCCGATCCCGACGACCCGGACTCCACCGTGATGCACGTCGCCGCGCCGATCCACGACGCGCGCGGCGCGATCATCGGGGTGCTGACCGTGGCCAAGCCCAACAGTGCGTTGCAGCCGTTCATCCAGCGCAGCCAAGCGGTCGTACTGCGCTGGGGCGCGGTGCTGATGGGCGTGGCGCTGCTGGTAGGGATGGTCGCGGCGTGGTGGCTGTCGCGCCAGCTCGGCGACCTGCGTCGCTACGCGCATGCGGTGACCGCGGGCGAGCGGGCCAGCCTGCCCGCCGCGGCCGGTGAGTTCGCCGAGCTGGGCCAGGCGCTGGAAACCATGCGCGCGCGTCTGGAAGGCAAACAGTACGTCGAGCAGTACGTGCATGGCCTGACCCACGAGATGAAGAGCCCGCTGGCGGCGATACGCAGCAGTGCCGAATTACTGGAAGCGCCACTGCCGGAGGCCGATCGCGTGCGCTTTTCCGAAAGCATCCGTGCCCAGAGCGAGCGGCTGGCGCAGATGATCGACAAGTTGCTGGCGCTGGCGGCGGTGGAGCATCGACAGCGGCTCGAAAACCCCGAGGCGCTCGACCTGGCGAGCCTGGCGGCCGAGGTGGCGGAGTTGTCCGCGTCCTCCCTCCAACGAGCAGGGCTCGAGCTGCGGCTGCGACTGGTTGATGTCGGCCCCGTCGATGGCGACGCGTTCCTGCTGCGGCAGGCGCTGGCGAACCTGATCGGCAACGCGATCGACTTCGCCCCGGCCGGGAGCACGATCGAACTGAGCCTGGAAAGGGCGGGGGACGAGGCCGTCCTGCAAGTCCTCGACCGCGGCCCCGGCATTCCCGACTACGCCCTGCCGCGGGTGTTCGAGCGTTTCTATTCGCTGTCGCGCCCCGCCGGCGGCAGCCGCAGCAGCGGTCTGGGCCTGTGTTTCGTCGCCGAGGTGGCCGCCCTGCACGGCGGCCGTGCAGGGCTGGACAACCGCGACGGCGGCGGCGGCGCGGCGGCCAGGCTGGTATTGCCGCTTGCTTCGTAGGTCCGCGGAGGGGTCGGTGTTTCGCCTCCGCGCAGGGTCGACTGGTACCGGATGGGCAATCCTGCGGCCGCAACGCGGGCGTGTTCGCAGGTCCCGACTTCCACGAGGCCGCACCTTGGCGGCTAGGCTGGGTACCAGCCCGCTGGGACAAGTGACATCGATGCTGCAGCCAGCGCGGCCCCGATCGCGCTCGCCGCCACCACGTCGCTCGGGTAGTGCAGGCCGAGCACCAGCCGTGAAGCCGCCACGCACGCGGTGAACGGCACCAGCAGCCAAGCCAGTGCCGGGTAGTGCGCGATCGCCACGACGCTGAAGGCGACCGCGTGCAGGGTGTGGCCCGATGGAAAGCTGAACTCGTCCAGCGGCGCGACCCACGCGCGGATGCGGCGATCGCTCGCGAACGGGCGGGGCCGGCGGGTCCAGCGCTTGAGCAGCTTGTACAACGTCAATGCGACCACTCCGGTCGCGGCCAGGTGGGCGGAGGCGAGCAGTCCGGCCCGGCCGTCGGTGACCACCATCGCCGTCATCAGCACGTACCAGAACACGCCATCGCCGAGCCGGCTGATCGCCGCGAAGAACCGCCGCGAGCGGTCCTGCCCGCCCCAGCGGTTGGCGCGCAGGCACCAGCCCGAATCGCCATCGGCCAGTCGCTTATGCAGAGGCAGTCGATTCATGGTGTTGTCCGGAACGGGCAAGGCCTTCCAGCAGCACGTCCAGGTCGGCCGCGACCTGCTCGGGGCGCAGGCCTGCGGTCGCCGCGCGCGCAGCGCGTGACATCGCCGCACGGCCGGCCTCGTCGCCGGCGATGCGCGCGGCGGCGGCGATGAACCCCGCGTCGTCGCCGTCGGCGATCGCCGCACCGTGCAGCCCGTCGCGCAGGTGCTCGCGCGCCGCACCGTAATCGAACGCCACCGTCGGCACCCCGCTGGCCATGGCCTCCAGCGTCACGTTGCCGAAGGTCTCGCTGTGGCTCGGGAACAGGAACAGGTCGCCGCTGGCGAAATGCCGCGGCAGGTCCGCACTGCGTTGCACCCCGCAGAAGATGAAGTCCGGATGCGCCGCCTGCAGTTGCGCGCGCGCCGGTCCGTCGCCGACCCATACGAAACGCGCATCGGCACGCTCGCGCTGCAGGCGGCGGAATGCGCGCACGGCGAGATTAAGATTCTTCTCCGCGGCGATGCGGCCGACGTAGATCGCGGCGAAGCCTTGCTCGCCCACGCCCCATTGCGCGCGCAACGCCGGATCGCGCCGTGCCGGATCGAACGCGCGGGTGTCGACCGCACGCGGCAGCCGCACCGGGCGGGCAAAGCCGCTTGCCTGCAGCAACGCCAACAGTTCGCGCGTCGGCACCAGCGTCGCATCGGCGCGATTGTGGAAACGGCGCATCCAGCCCAGCGCGGCGCCGCTCAGCAACCCGAAGCCGTAGTCGCGCATGTAGTGGTCGAAGCGGGTGTGGAAACCGGTCGCGGCCGGAATGCCGAGCCGCCTGGCCGCGCGCAGTGCCGACCAGCCGAGCGGCCCTTCGGTGGCGACATACACCGCGTCCGGCCGCGAGTGCCGCCACTGCGCCGCGAGGCGCGCGGTGGCCGGCAGGCCCAGCCGCAGCCCCGGATAGCGCGGCAGCGGCATGCCGCGCACCAGCATCTCGTGGGCCCCGCCGTCGCCATCGGCCGCCTGGCGCGGTCGCACCAGGTCGACCCGGTGACCGCGTGCGCGCAGACCGAGCTCCAGCCCCTGCACGGTCAGCGCGACGCCGTTGACTTCCGGTGGATAGGTCTCGGTGACGATCGCGTAGCGCATGCGTGAGCCCCTCCGGCGTCGGCGGGCAGCTTGCGTGGATCGGATGAAACCGCAGTGTCAGTGGGATGACCCGGACGTGACATGGCGCGGTAGCACATTGGCCCGGACGATCGCGGACGCCCTTGGCCGGCTCGAGCGCGGCGATGCCGATCACGCGGGCACGGGCCATCGGCGAGCTTCGGCCGTCGCCCGGGCAGGGCGGCCCTACGCCGTCTCGATCGCCAGCGCGATGCCGAGGTCGGCGGCGTCCTCGGGCTCGCCGTGCAGGTCGGCCTTGAGCAGCGGGCGCGCGTCGAGCCAGCGCCTGGCCAGCGTCAGCCGCAGGCCGTCGCCTTCGACCTGCAGGTCCAGCTGCGGGATGGGATCGGCCTCGTGGGCGCGGTGCAGCAGCACCGCCAGGCGCAGCAGGGCGGCGCTGCGGCGGACCGGAGCGAGCAGCCGATCGGGCAGGGCATTGAACGCGGTCTGCGGGATGCGCCGGCGGTGGGTGCGGATCAGCGCGGCCAAGAACTGCTGCTGCTGGCGCGAGAAACCGGCGATGTCGGAGTGCTCGACCACGTAGGAGCCGTGCACGTGATATTGACTATGCGCGATGGTCAGGCCGAGCTCGTGCAGGCGCGCGGCACGCACCAGCATCAGGCGGTCGTCGTCGACCAGTTGCCAGGCTTGCGCGACCTGCTCGAACAGCCGCAGTGCGGTGGCCTCCACCCGCGCGGCCTGGGTGGCGTCAATGCCGTAGCGGTGCATCAGCGCCGCCACCGATGCCTCGCGCGGGTCGTTGGCGCCGCCGCGGCCGAGCATGTCGTGGAGCATGCCTTCGCGCATCGCCGCCTTGCTGACCATCATGCGTTGCAGCCCCAGCGCCTCGAAGGCTGCTTCTAGCACCAGCACGCCGCCGGCGATCACCGGCCGGCGGTCCGACGACAGCCCGGGCAGGTCGATGTCTTGGATATGCCCGGCCCGCAGCAACCGGTCTCGCACCTGCGGCAGCGCCTCGGCGGTTACCGCGCCCTTGGTCAGCTCCATCGCCGCGCAGATCTCGCCGATCGCCTTGTTGGTGCCCGAGGTGCCGATCACCTCGTCCCAGCCGAGGCTGCGGTAGGTGCCGGCGAACTGCTGGAATTCCGCGGCGATCTCGGCCACCGCCGCGTGCCAGCGCTTGCTCGACAGCTTGCCGCTGCCGAAGAACCGCCGGGTGCTGGCGACACAGCCGACCTGCAGGCTTTCGCGCTCGATCGCGTCGAAACCGGCGCCGATGATGCATTCGGTCGAACCGCCGCCGATGTCGATCACCAGGCGCAGGTGACCCTCCTTGGGCGGCTGCGCGTGGGCGACGCCGAGGTAGACCAGCCGCGCCTCCTCGCGCCCGGCGACCACTTCGATCGCATGCCCCAGCGCGCTCTCGGCCGGCATCAGGAACGCCTGCGGCGAGGCAAGCCGGCGCACGGTGTTGGTCGCCAGCGCGCGCACGCGCTGCGGCGGGATGTCGCGCACGCGCTGGCCGAACCGCGACAGGCAGTCGAGCGCGCGCAAGCGCGCATCGGCCGAGAGCCCGCCCTTGCGGTCCAGCCCCTCGGCCAGCCGCACCGGTTCGCGCAGCCGGTCGACGGTGCGCAACTGCCCGAGCAGGTAGCGCGAGACGACCATGTGGAAGCTGTTGGAACCCAGGTCGACCGCGGCCAGCAGGTCGCCGTCCTGCAGCGGCAGTGGCGCGGTGTGCAGCAGTCCGTTCATGTGCAGATCTTGGCCAGCAGCGCGGCCTGCGCCGAGTGGGGCGTGGCGTCGGCTTGCGGCACCAGGCGCAGGTACTCGCCGTCGGCCTGCAGTTCCCAGGCGTTGCAGTTGTCGGACAGGTAGTTGCCGATCGCCTCGTCGGTGATGCGCATCGCGAGGTCGGGGTCGAGGATCGGGAAGCCGACCTCGACCCGCCGCAGCAGGTTGCGCTCCAGCCAGTCGGCGCTGGCCGCGAACAGGTCGGGCTGGCCGCCGTTGGCGAACCAGTACACCCGGCTGTGTTCGAGGAAACGCCCGACGATCGAGCGCACCCGGATGTTGTCGGAAATGCCGGGCACGCCGGGTCGCAGTGTGCAGGCACCGCGCACGATCAGGTCGATCCGCACCCCGGCCTGGGAAGCGCGGTACAGCGCGCGCACCACCTGCGGCTCGTTGAGCGCGTTCATCTTGGCGACGATGCGCGCGGGTTGCCCGGCGCGCGCGGTGCGCGTCTCGCGATCGATCCGCATCAGCACGCCGGCGTGCAGCGTGAACGGGGCCTGCATCAGGCATTTCAGCTTGATCGCCGGGGCCAGCCCGGACAACTGTTGGAAGATCAGGTGCACGTCGTTGCCGATGTCGGGGTTGGCGCTGATCAGCCCGAAGTCGGTGTACACGCGCGCATTGCCGGCGTGGTAGTTGCCGGTGCCCAGGTGTACGTAGCGACGCAGTTGGCGGCCCTCCCGGCGCACGATCAGCAGCATCTTGGCGTGGGTCTTGTAGCCGACCACGCCGTAGACGACCTGCACTCCGGCCTCCTGCAGGCGGTCGGCGAAATCCAGGTTGGCCTCCTCGTCGAAGCGCGCCCGCAACTCGACCACCACCGTGACGTCCTTGCCGTTGCGCGCGGCCTGCACCAGCTGCTCCACGATCGGCGAATCCTTGCCGGCGCGGTACAGGGTCTGCTTGATCGCCAGCACGCTGGGATCCTCGGCCGCCTGGCGCAGCAGCTCCAGCACCGGCGCGAACGCGTCGAAGGGATGGTGCAGCAGCACGTCGCCCTGGCCGATGCGGTCGAACATCGCATCCACGCCCGCGATCAGCCGCGGCTGGAAGGGCGGAAACTTCAGGTCCGGACGGGCCACCAGGTCATAGACCTGGGTCACCCGGTTGAGGTTGACCGGGCCGTTGATGCGGTACACCGCGTTTTCGTTGAGGTCGAAGTTCTTCAGCAGGCTGCGCACGATCGGCTCGGGGCACTGCCCGGCGATCTCCAGCCGCACCGCGCGCAGGTAGCCGCGGCCGATGAGCTCGTCGCGCAGCGCCAGCGCGATGTTGTCCACCTCCTCCTCGTCGACCAGCAATTCGGAGTTGCGGGTCACGCGGAACTGGTACGCGCCCTTGACCTGCATGCCCGGGAACAGTTCATCGACGAAGCTCGACAGCACTGCCGACAGGAACACGAAGTCGTGCGGGCCGCCGGAGATGTGCTGGGGAATCTGGATGATGCGCGGCAGCGATCGCGGCGCGCGCACGATCGCCAGGTTGCCGTCGCGCCCGAACGCATCGCGGCCCTTCAGCACGACGACTATGTTCAGCGACTTGTTGAGGATCTTGGGGAACGGGTGCGCCGGGTCCAGCCCCAGCGGCGACAGCACCGGCATGACCTCGTCGCGGAAGTACGCGCGCAGCCAGCGCGTCTGCTTCCAGTTCCAGCTGTCGCGGGCGAGCACGCGCACGCCGGCCTCATCCAGCGCTGGGCGCAGCACGTCGTTCCAGCATTCGTACTGCGCCTCCACCAGCTCGGCGGCGCGGTCGTGGATGCGGCTCAGGACCGTCGCCGGTGCCAGTGCATCCGGGCCCGGCGTCAGTCCGAGGTCCTGCGCATGGCGCAGGGTGCCGGCGCGGATCTCGAAGAATTCGTCGAGGTTGGTGCAGGAAATGCACAGGTAGCGCAGCCGCTCCAGCAACGGCATCTGCGGGTCCTGCGCCTGGGCGAGCACGCGGAAGTTGAAGTCCAGCTGCGACAGTTCGCGGTTGAAGTACAGCGAAGGATCACGCAGCGGGTCGGACTCGCCCGCGGGTTTCGCGCTGAGCGCGGTCTCGTCGTTCTTTGCGGTCATGGCGTGGCCTCCACCGCTTCGCGTTGGCGCACCCGCTCGCCACCGAAGTGGCAGGAGAAGGTGCTGCCGCGGCCGACTTCACTGGCGATGGTGAGCCGGGCCTGGTGCAGGTTCAGCACATGCTTGACGATCGCCAGCCCCAGCCCGGTGCCGCCGCTCTCGCGCGAGCGGCTGGTGGAGACCCGATAGAAGCGTTCGGTGATGCGCGGCAGGTGGTGCGGCGGAATGCCGTAGCCGCTGTCGCTGACCGCCAGCACCACGCCCTTGCGATCGCCGGAGGCCTCGTCCCGCAGAAAGCCGATCGTGACCGTGCCGCCGGCCGGGGTGTAGCGCACCGCGTTGCTGACCAGGTTGGAGAACGCGCTGTGCAGCTCCTTGTTCGAGCCGAACAGGTCGACCTGGATACGGTCATCGAGCACGATCTCGTGGCGGCCCTGGCTGAGCGCGTTGGCCTCGCGGCGCAGCGTGTGCAGCATCGAACCCATCGAGACCGTTTCCTCGGCCGGCAGGCTGTCCTGCGACTCCAGCCGCGACAGGGTCAGCAGGTCCTCGACCAACTGGGTCATGCGCTGCGACTGGCGCTGCATCTCGGCCAGGATCGGTGCCCAGTCGGGGTGTTCGGCCGCATCGAGCATGTCGAGGTAGCCATGCACCACCGTCAGCGGCGTGCGCAGCTCGTGCGAGACGTTGGCGACGAAGTCGCGACGCATCTGCTCCAGTTGCAGCAGGCGGCTGACATCGCGCGCGACCAGCAGCCACAGGTGTTCGGAGTACGGGATCAGCCGCAGGCTCAGGGTGATGGAGGTGTCCAGCGGCGAGGGCGTCTCCAGCGGCTCGACGGTGCGCCCGCCGGCCATCCAGCGCGCCAACGGCAGCGGTTGCAGCCGCTGCACCAGCGAGGCGCCGATGTCGTGCGGGTAGCGCAGGCCGAGCAGCGGGGTGGCGGCTTCGCTGAACCACAGCACGCGCTGGCTGTCGCGGTCGACCACGATGATCGCATCGGGCAGGGCGGCCGCGGCGGCGCGGTAGGCGCGCAGCATCTCGATCAGGCGCCGCTGGCGCGCCTGGGTCTCGTGCTGGCTGCGGTGGAGCAGCCGGTCGAGCTCGTTCCAGACGCCCGTGCCGGTGGGCGCCGCCAGTCGCTGCCGTGCGGCCAGTCGCAGCAACACGCCGTGCAGCCGCCAGTGGTGCCAGGCAACCACGCCGAGTGCGGCCAGCGCCAGCATCGGCCACACCTGGCCGACAAGCTCACCAAGCAGCGCGGCGGCCGCCAGGATCAGGGCAAGCTGGCCGAGCGTACGAAACCAGACGGTGCGGGCACGGGAGGGCATGGGCCAAGTCTAAGCGCGGGCGGCAACCTGTGGGTGTAGAGCGGAGCTTGCTCCGCTGCCGCGTGCAAGGGCCAGCCGGGCAAGAGGTCGAGCAAGAGACGGCCGGGCAAGCTCGACTCTACCGCGCGCGCTCACCCCTCGACCGATGCCGAAAAGCGATACCCGGCGCCCCGCACCGTCTGCACCATGCCGTCGATCTGATAGGGCTCCAGCGTCTTGCGCAGGCGGCGGATGTGCACGTCGACCGTGCGCTCCTCGACGTACACGCTGCCGCCCCAGACATGGTCGAGCAGCTGCGTGCGCGAGTAGACGCGCTCGGGATGGGTCATGAAGAAATGCAGCAGCCGGTATTCGGTGGGGCCGATCTGCACGGGCTGCTCGTTGCCGTCGGCCTGCGCGAACACGCGATGCGCGGCGCCGTCGATGCGCAGCGAGCCGATCCGGACGCTGCCGTCTTCGTCGTCCTCGCGCGAGCGCCGCAGCACCGCGCGGATGCGCGCCAGCAGCTCGCGCGCCGAGAACGGCTTGACCACGTAATCATCGACCCCGGCCTCCAGTCCGCTGACCCGGTCGTTCTCCTCGCCGCGTGCGGTCAGCATGATGATCGGGACCTCGCGCGTGAGCGGGTCCTTGCGCCAGCGCCGGGCCAGTTCCAGGCCGCTGCTGCCCGGCAGCATCCAGTCCAGCAGGATGAGGTCGGGGACGTGGTCGGCGATCGCGTTCTGCGCTTCGCGCGCATCGCCGGCCTGGACCGGCTCGTACTCGCCCTTGCGCAGGGCGAAGGCAACCATGTCGCGGATGGCGGGTTCGTCCTCGACGATCAATATGCGTTTTTGCACGCGGTCACCGGAGCAGGTTTTTCAACGCCGCCAGTACACTACCGTTTTGTGACGTGGTGGTGACAGCGTGCTTCCGGCGCTGCAGGGTAGAGCGGTTTCGATGCAGTCCGCTTTTGTAGGCTGGGCTGCCAAGCCCAGCACCCGGAGCGTACGGAAAAAACGCTGGGCTTGGCAGGCCCAGCCTACGAATCCTGACCATTTACAGCTCGCGCAGCGAGCGACTTACAGGCCGCGCGCGGCCGACTTACCAGGCGGCGCAGCCGCCGATTCAACGTCGGCGCAGGTCTTCGTCGCGGATGCCCTGGCGGCGCAGCTCGAGCACGATCGGGGTGATCGCGGCGATGCGCGACTCGATCCGGGCGCGCGCGTAGTAGTCGACTTCCGGTCGCTTCTTCAGCGTCTTCAGCTGCACCAGCGCCTGTTCCGCGCGGCCACTGAGGAAGGCCGCCTCGGCGTGGGCCTCGCCGGCGCGCACCGGGTCGCCGGCGATGTCGCTGGCGCGGGCGAAGGTGCGGTGGAATACCGCGTCCTCCGCCGAGCGGCCCAGCAACGGGCGCAGCACCGCCTGCGCGCGTTGGCCGGCTTCGACGGTGTTGCGCTCGCCCAGCACGTCGGCGTAGGTCAGCGCGACCGCGCGGTTGTGCGGGCCCTGGCGCAGCAGGGCGTTGAAAATGGCATCGGCCGACTCGGCCTTGCCGCTGCGTGCCTCCGCCTGGCCCAGGGCGAGCTTCAGCCACAGGTGGTCCGGGCGCTCGTCCAGCAGCTCGGTCAGGTGCTTGGCCGCCGCCGCCGACTGATTGTCACGCAGCAGCGCAATCGCATGGCCGTAGCGCTGCGCCGGGCTCAGCCCGCCGGCCACGCGCAGTTGCCGGTACTCGCGGATCGCGGCCGAGGCGGTGTCGGCACTGAGCACGCGCAGCCGCTCGCGGGCGAACTCGAAATCGCCAGTGCCGCCGGCGGCCGGGGCGCTGCTCGACAAGGCGAATCCGCCGGGCAGCAGGGGGTTGTCGCTGCGGCCGACGTCGCCGAAGTAACCGGCCGGTGCGCGTGCGATCTGCTGCGATCGCGATTTGGCCTCGCCGATGCGGGTAGTCGTGACCGGGTGGGTCATCAGGTAGTCGGGGGTGTCGTAGTAGCCGGCGGCGTTGGTGCGCGAGGCGACCAGCATCTTCTCGAAGAAGTCGGCCATCGCCTGGGTGTCGTAGCGGCTGCGCGAGAGGGTCTGGATGCCGAGCCGGTCGGCCTCGTGCTCGTTGGAGCGGGTGTAGTCGATCTGGCGCTGCTGGGCCAGGCCCATCGCCGAGATGATCGCCGCCTGCGCGGCGTTGTCGCCGGAGCGCCCGCCAGCCGCCTGCGCGGCGACGATCGCACCGAGCATGCCCAGCAGGATCGGCAACTGGTCCTTCTGCGCACGCTCGACCCCGCGCAGCACGTGCAGCTGGGTGACGTGGGCGATCTCGTGCGACAGCACCGCGGCCACCTCGTCCTCGCGGTCGGCCTCGAGCACCAATCCGGCGTTGACCCCGATGTAACCGCCGAGGGTGGCGAACGCGTTGATCTGGCGCTGCCGCAGCATGAAGAAGGTGAACGGTTGGCCCGGCTGGTCGCTGTTGGCGGCCAGACGCGTGCCCAGCGTATCGAGCCAGTGGTCGATCAGCGGATCTTCAAGGATGTAGTCGTAGTGGCGCAGTTGCGCCAGGAACATCTCGCCGTATTCCTCCTGCTCGGTGGGGCTCAGCAGTGTGCCGGCCGAGGAGCCGATGTCGGGCAGCCGCGATTCCTGCGCGGGTGCACAGACGCTGGCGATGGCCAGGGTGAGGGCGGCGGTGAACAGGGCGATGCGGCGCAAGGCAAGCTCCAGGGCGGGTGGGGCGCGGTGGGAGCCGCAGGTGCGGCCACCATCTGCGGAGCGGGGTGAATCGGCGGTTAACCTTCACCCGTGGGTGAAGTCCATTATCGGCACGCCGGCTTGCCGGTTTGCGCGCGGACTGGAAATGCCGCCGTGGCGAACCCATATTCGACCACACCACACACTACAGGTTCACACCGGAGCACCGCCTTGAGCGATCCAGCCACCCCCGCAGACGACAATGCCCCCGCGATCACGATCTACAGCAGCGCAATCTGCCCCTATTGCGTGGCGGCCAAGAATTTCCTCAAGAGCAAGGGCCAGTCCTGGACCGAGGTGCGCATCGACCTGGATCCGGGCGCGCGCGAGCGCATGGTCGCCTCGACACGCCGCACCAGCGTGCCGCAGATTTTCATCGGCCAGACCCACGTCGGCGGCTACGACGACCTGATCGCGCTGCATCGCCAGGGTGGTCTGGAACCGCTGCTGGCGGGCGAAGCATGAACGGCGGTGCGTCCGGCCCCGGCGACGAGGACCGCGCCCCGGGTGAAAGCAGCGCATCGGGTGACAGCCGGGCGGCCGAGTTCAGCGCCTACCGCAAACGCATGAACGAGCGCATCCTGGCCGAGCCCAACCAGGTGGTGCGGCGCTTCTTCGCGCTCGACACGCAGACCTACCAGCCCGGCGCGCTCGACCTCAAGACCAAGGAGCTGCTTGGCCTGGTCGCCTCGATGGTGCTGCGCTGCGACGACTGCATCAGCTACCACGTGGCCCAGTGCCGGCAGGCCGGGGTCAGCCGCGAGGAGATGTTCGAGGCGTTCTCGGTCGGGCTGGTGGTCGGCGGCAGCATCGTGATCCCGCACATGCGCCGCGCGGTGGAATTCCTCGACGGGCTGGAGCAGGGCCAGGCGCAGGCGCCGACGGCGCACGAACACGGCTAGCACCGAGCCGCGTGGAGGGCGGCCTGCCGCGCGGGACCGCCTGTTACCGCCGCGGGGTCTGTGAAGTGGGGCCGCGGCGCGGCATAATTCCCCGGCTCACACACGCCGCCGTACGTCGCACTTGCGGTGGCCAACAGCTGGAAATCCCCCAATGACGCAAACCATTACGGTCATCCGTGGCGACGGAATCGGCCCCGAAATCATGGACGCCACCCTGCACGTGCTCGACGCGATGCAGCTCGGCCTGCAGTACGAAGGCGCCGACGCCGGCCTCGCCGCGCTGGAAAAACACGGCGAGCTGCTGCCGCAGGCGACCATGGACTCGATCCGCAAGAATCGCGTCGCGCTCAAGAGCCCGCTGACCACGCCGGTCGGGGAGGGGTTCTCCTCGATCAACGTCGAGCTGCGCAAGCGTTTCGACCTGTACGCCAACGTGCGTCCGGCCCGGTCGTTCGCCAACACCCGTTCGCGTTTCGGCTCGGGGGTCGACCTGATCACCGTGCGCGAGAACACCGAAGGCGCCTACAGCGCCGAAGGGCAGGCACTGTCGGAGGACGGCGAGACAGCCACCTCGATCACCCGCACCACCCGCCGCGGCTCCGAGCGCATCGTGCGCTACGCCTTCGAACTGGCCCGCAGAACCGGCCGCAAGAAGGTCACCGTGGTGCACAAGGCCAACATCCTGAAGTCGACCTCGGGCCTGTTCCTCAGGACCGCGCGCGGCGTGGCCGCGGAGTACCCCGACATCGAATGCAACGAGATGATCGTCGACAACACCTGCATGCAGCTGGTGATGCGCCCGGAGCAGTTCGACGTCATCGTGACCACCAACCTGTTCGGCGACATCATCTCCGACCTGTGCGCGGGCCTGGTCGGCGGCCTCGGGCTGGCGCCGGGTGCCAACATCGGCACCGACGCGGCGATCTTCGAAGCCGTGCACGGCAGTGCACCCGACATCGCCGGGCAGGGCATCGCCAACCCCTGCGCGTTGCTGCTCGGCGCGGTGCAGATGCTCGACCACCTCGGCCTGCCGGACAAGGCGGCGCGGCTGCGCGACGCCATTGTCGCCACGCTCGAAGCCAAGGACTCGCTGACCCCGGACCTGGGCGGCGACGGCAACACGATGGATTTCGCCAAGGCGATCGCCAGCCGGGTCTGATCCTGGCGGCCCCTCACCCGCCCGCGGGAGAAGGGCACAGCGCTCGCGCGCCGGCTTTCAGCCCCCCTCCCGCTGGCGGGAGAGGGCTGGGGTGAGGGCACGCGACACCACGGGTGCTACGCGAACGGCCAACCCGCGTGCCGTTGTGTCGTCGCAGCCCTCATCCGCCCTTCGGGCACCTTCTCCCGCCCGCGGGAGAAGGGCACTGCGCCCGCGGCACCACGGGTGTTGCGCGCGGCCGCCCCTTCGCGCATCCCGTTTCCGCACTCGACAAGCCCGGTGAAGCACCGCAGAATCCGCGTTTCTTTCCATTCGGATAAAGCGATGAATGATCCGGTGCGGCCTGCTCCGCCCGCCGCGCCGAGCGCGCTCGCCCTGACGCCGTTGCTGGTGTTCCTGGCGCTGTTCTTCGGCGCCGGCATGTACTACACGGCCCAAGGCGAGACGATGGGCTTCTACCAGTTGCGCGCGCCGGTCGCGATCCTGCCCGCGCTGGCGCTGGGGGCGTGGCTGGCGTGGCGTCGCGGGATCGCGCCGCTGGAGACATTGCTGGCCGGCATGGGCCACAGCAACATCATGCTGATGTGCCTGGTGTTCCTGCTGGCCGGTGCGTTCGCGGCGGTGTCGCGCGCGGTCGGCGCGGTGGATGCGGTGGTCGCGCTGGGCCTGGGTGCGCTGCCGCCGGCGCTGATCCTGCCGGGCCTGTTCCTGGTCGCCTGTTTCGTCGCGCTGTCCATCGGCACCTCCATGGGCACGATCGCCGCGGTGGTGCCCATCGCGCTGGGCGTGGCCGATGCGGCGGGGCTCGATGGGGCGCTGGTGCTGGGCGCGGTGGTTGGTGGGGCGATGTTCGGCGACAACCTGTCGGTGATATCCGACACCACCATCGCCACCACCCGCAGCCAGGGCTGCCGGATGCGCGACAAGTTCCGCGAGAACTTCAAGATCGCGCTGCCTGCGGCCGTGGCGACGATGGCGCTGCTGGCGGTGCTGGGCGATGCCGCCCCGGTGGTCGCGCCCGACGCGGCCTCGCCGTGGCTGGTGCTGCCCTACCTGGTGGTGCTGGCGCTGGCCCTGGTCGGGCTCAACGTGGTGCTGGTGCTTGCACTGGGCATCGCACTGGCGGCCGTCGCCGGCTTTGCGTCTGGTCCGGGCTATGACCTGGTGAGCTTCACCGGCGACATTTACCTCGGCTTCGAGAGCATGGTGGAGATCACCCTGCTGGCGCTGCTGATCGGCGGCCTGGCCGCGCTGATCCGGGCCGCGGGCGGGCTGGAGTGGCTGGCCGCGGCGATCGCCCGGTTCGCCCGGGGCCACCGCGGACGCCGCGCGGGCGAGGTCAGCATCGCCGCGCTGGCGGCCGGCGGCGATGTGCTGACCGCCAACAACACCGTCGCGATCCTGATCAGCGGCGATCTTGCCCGCGACATCGCCCAGCGCCACGACATCACCCCGCGGCGCTCGGCGAGCCTGCTGGATATCTTTTCCTGCGTGATGCAGGGGGTGCTGCCGTACGGGGCGCAGATCCTGCTGGCCGGTTCACTGGCCGGGCTGTCGCCGCTCGCGATCGCCGGCAAGGTCTATTACTGCTGGTTGCTGGCGGTGGTCGCGGTCGGCTTCATCGCGTGGCCGAGGCGCAGCGGGGCGGCGGAATCGCCGCCAGCGTAGTGCCGAGCTTGCTCGGCAGCGTGCGGGTCCGCTGGCGATTTATCGGGCAAGTTCGGAGGGTGCGGGCCCGCTAAGGCGATGTGCCGAGCAAGCTCGGCTCTACAGCCTCGGCATACAGGGCGGTCCGGGTGCACACACGCGAAACCGGCGGGGCAACGTCGCCGTTGCCCCGCCGGTGGCCTTTAGCCGCGCGATCGGTCAGTCGACCGCTCGGGCAAGCCGCTTCACGGGCTGCCGTTGCAGTTCACGCAGGGGCACAACGGGCATTCATCCGATGCGGTCTGGTACTGCAACTGGTCCTCGGCCGGGACATCGGGATTCAGCAGGGCCGGCACCGCCGAGACATTGACGATGTTCTCGAACTTGGCCAATGCCGGGTCGGTCACGCCGCCGTCGGGTCCTGCGGCGTTGAAGCACAGCTCCTCGTCGGCGTCGATCGTGCCGCTGTTGTCACTGTCACCGCCCAGCAGGATCGAGTCGTTCGCCGAGCCCTGTGGCCCAAGGCTGGTGCCGGACGGCACCAGCGAGACGGCACTCATCCGCGGGTCGTCGACTTCCAGGTCGTTGAGCTGCACATCGCCGGTGTTGGCGATCTCGATCGTGAAGCAGGCGCGTGCCAGCATCCCGTCGCTGGTATTGACCAGCCGGACCCCGTCACCCACGCAGTCCTTCTCGACCGACAGCATCGGGGAGATGGTGGCGGGGCATTCATCTCCGCTGCCCTTGACGATGTCGTAGGTGCGGATCAGGTCCGGCGGTGCGCCGGCGGAACTGCTCGAGCGAGCCTCGACCTTGTTGAGGAACGGATTGGACATCGAGTCGCATTCGACGGTGGCGTCGATGTAGCTCTTGCGGTTGATGGTCTGCGCCACCTCGACCGCGACGCCGGTGCTCAGTGCCAGGCCTCCGCTCGGGATCACCAGGGCCGGACTGGCGGGGGTGCCGCTGCCGGACGGGATGTCGACCGCAGTCAGCGCGCAGCTGTTGCCGGAGGTCCCGCCCAGCAGCGCGGTCTCGAGCAGTTGCACGTCGTTGATCGCACCGGCGCCCGGGTTGCTGATGCGGACCCGGAACTTGGTGTGGATGCTGGTGCCGTCGGGGTTGACGATCGGACTCACGTCCGGCTCGACCATGCAGGCCTTGGCCACCGCCATGTCGCACAGGCTGAAGTCGCCCAGCGCGAAGTCCTTGAGCTGGGCCGACGTCGACGCCGAGGTGCGGGTCATCGCCATGAACGAGCTGAAACACGGTGTTTCGCCTTCACCGAACACCTGGGTCATGTCGATGCCGCCTTCGAAGAAGGTCCGCTCGGGGAACTGCAGGCGCTTCTCGAAGGTGCCGCCTTCGCGATAGAAATAATCGCTCCAGGAATCCGGCACCGGTTCCACGCCGGAGTTCGATGCCGCACAGGCCAGCGGCTTGCCGCCCTCGAGGCAGAAGCGGTCGCCGACGGTGCTGCCGCCGAGGGTGGTCGATGAGCCGACAATCTCCAGCGGCTTCTGCCCGCCGATCCAGCGATACACGTTGACCTCGCCGATCGTGCCGCCCTGGACATAGTCGGAGGTGATCAGGATGTCGCCGATGGTGTGCCGGCCATTGAACGAGCCGTTCGACCCCAGGCTGACCTTGTCCTTGAAGAACCAGAACCCGGTCGCGGCATCGCCACCCGAGCCGGAGCGGTCCAGGCCGAAGTAGATGTGCAGGTGGTCGTCGGCCGGATCGATGTAGGCGGCGGCGAACGCGTGCCCGATCTCGTTCTTGATCGGGCTGACCTGGCCGGTGGTGTGTTGCCACAGGTCGAGGTCGCGCACGTCCTTGGAACCGCCGCCGGTGAAACCGGTATCGGTCTCGCCGATGCCGTCGCTCTGGAAGGTGAAGGCGATCGACTTGTTATCGAGGCTGACGCCGGAGCCAGGGCGGGCGGCGGCGATATTTTCCCAGTCGTCACCGGAGCCGCTGAAGCTGGCGTCGCCTTCGATCTCGAAAATATTGCCGTTGGAGACCGAAAGCACGGCCAGGGGGATCGCCAGCCCGGAGGCCAGCAGTGCCGCCAGGGCGCGTCTGCGCCAGAGGCGGGATTGTCCAGGTGTTTTCATCGCAGTAGTCCGGTTGCAAGGGGGGGACGTCCAAGTCGCCCCCCCGATCGGACGTGCCGCCAGAATCTTCTGTTCACGTGAGGTTTTGAATCACCCGCATGGGTGAGGTGCGGACGTACGGGTGACGCGCGGACTGGCCGCACGCGACCGCGGACGCCGTTCAGAAAATGTGGCGTGCAGGACGTCGTTCCCTGCCGGGCAGTAGGGCCAGCGCAATGGGAAAGGTGCCGATTCTGGTCATCGGGAGCGATCGCAGCTGGCGGCTGCGGATGGAGCGGGCGGTGGCCGTGCGCGGCGAGTTGTCCTGGTGCGGGGCCTGCGATGCCGATGCGGTGGCCCAGGCGCGGTGCCCGCAAGGCGCGGTGTGGCTGCTCGATGGCGACGATCCGGCAACCGGGCGATTGTGCCGTCGGCTGCATGCGCGGCAACCGACGCGTCTGCACTTCCACCGCAATCCGGACGCAACCCTGTTGCGTCGCACGGTGCAGGCCGGCGGCAGCGGTTGCCTGGATAAACTTGCGACGCCCGAGGTGGTCCTGCGCGCAGTCCGCGCAGTCAGCTCGGGGCTATTCGCGGTGGAGTCGGCTCTGCTGCTGCAAGCGTTTCTGGATGAAAGTATCCGCGTGGAGTTCAGCGCGGTCGCAGATCGTCTGCTGGTCGAAGACTGGCCGCGGTTGACCGATCGCCAGCGCGAAATCGTGCACTGCGTCGCGCGCGGGCTGAGCAACAAGCAGATCGGCCGGCTGCTGGGCATCAGCCCCGAGACGGTCAAGACCCATCTGCATCACGTGTTTTCGCGCGAAGGGATCAGTGGCCGGATGGCGCTGGCGGCGCAACACCGGACCGGCGAGATGCCCGCATTGCAGGCCTTGCCGCCAAGGCCTCCCGGGCCGTAGCCCCGCGAAGCAGCATCGGCCGCCGCCGGTGTAGCGGCGACGGCGATCAGACGGCCCGCCGGCGATCAGCGCGACTGCAGCTTCGACAGCAGGCGCAGGAACTCGATGTACAGCCACACCAGGGTGACCATCAACGCGAACCCGCCGTACCACTCCATGTACTTCGGTGCGCCCTGCGCCACGCCGGTGTCGATCAGGTCGAAGTCCAGCACCAGGTTCAGTGCCGCGATTACCACCACGAACAGGCTGAAGCCGATCCCGACCAGGCCCGACTCGTGGATCAGCGGGATCTGGATGCCGAAGAAGCTCAGCCCGATGCTGGCCAGGTAGACCAGCATGATGCCGCCGGTCGCCGCGGCCACGCCCATCTTGAACTTCTCGGTGGGCTTGATCAGGCCCGAGCGGTAGGCGAACAGCATCGCGAACAGCGTGCCGAAGGTCAGCACCACCGCCTGCATCACGATGCCGTCGTACATGTGGTTGAACATCGCCGAGATCGCGCCCAGGAACAGGCCCTCGACCAGCGCGTAGGCCGGCGCGGTGAACGGCGCCCAGTGTTTCTTGAACACGGTGACCAGCGCGATCACCAGACCGCCGATCAACCCGCCCCAGACATACGGCCCGGCGCCGACCACGCCGTCGGGGGTGCTGACCTGGGACCAGGCGAAGGTCGCCGTCACCACGGCGAGCAGCAGCAAAAAGCCGGTCTTGTTGACCGTGCCGGCCTGGGTCATCACCTGATCGCCACCGCGTACGACCGCGCCGCTGCCGGTGTCGAGGAACATGGACTCCTTCAGAGCCGGATTGCCGCTGCGCATGGTGGGACCCCTCGCTGATGATGTAGTGGCGTGATGTTGCCTGATCGCCGGCGATAATTGAACGATCCGGTCAATGCGAGGATACACGCCGGCCCTGAACGGCCATCGGGGCCGGAATGATTTCGTTGACAGCGGCGGGGGGGGGCGCCCAAAATGGCCGGCCTTTCGCGGCGCTGGCGCGCAGCGACTGGCCTGGCTCCGGGGCATAGCGCAGTCTGGTAGCGCATCTGGTTTGGGACCAGAGGGTCGGGGGTTCGAATCCCTCTGCCCCGACCATCCAGGCCCGGCCATCCAGGGCTCCGCCGGTTAAGATGCAGGCCACGCGCCCGTAGCTCAACCGGATAGAGCACCGGCCTTCTAAGCCGGTGGTTGCAGGTTCGATTCCTGCCGGGCGCGCTAGGTTTCCGTACCGATCGATGGTGGATGTAGCTCAGTTGGTTAGAGCACCGGATTGTGATTCCGGGGGTCGCGGGTTCAAATCCCGTCTTCCACCCCAGCATTCTTTGCAACAAAGTTATTTGCTACAATTTTGCGCATAGCGGGCCGTTAGCTCAGTTGGTAGAGCAGTTGACTCTTAATCAATAGGTCCAAGGTTCGAATCCTTGACGGCCCACCAGTTGAATCAAGCGCTTAGGAGCAATCCGAGGCGCTTTTTTTTGCCTCCGTAAAAGTCCTCCGTAAAAAGCGAACCGCAACCGGACCAGCGGCCTGGCATGCCGATCGCGGCTGAAGCCGCTCCTACAGGCCCGTTGCGATCTCGCGCTGGCGCGGTCGCGGCCCTAGAATGCTCCGCGGCGCACCGGACGGCTCCAGCGGCAGCGCGAAAGTGGCGGAATTGGTAGACGCCCTGGCTTTAGGTGCCAGTGAGGGTGACCTCGTGCGGGTTCGAGTCCCGCCTTTCGCACCAACCCAGGCAGAGAACCAATAGCCCGGCCGATCCAACGAGCGTTCGCGAGCGCCGTACCATCCCGTCGAGGTTGACTTTTCTCTTCGGGCAAGCACGCACGCACGGCCGGGCAGCGCACAACTGGCGGCGCCGGCAGGAATCGGCCAAACTAGTACGTTCCGCCGCGGCGGTCGCAGGTTTGTCCGACCGGTCGGCCAGATCATCAACACCAGATCATCAACATCGTGCCGCGGCCGCTCGCCGCGGTGGCAGGAGTGGATATGCAAGTTTCGGTCGAATCGCTCGGTAACCTCGAACGCCGTATGACCTTCAGCCTTCCGGCCGAGCGCCTGGAGATCCAGGTCGGCGGCCGCCTGCGCGAGATCGCGCGCGGCGCCAAGATCAAGGGGTTCCGTCCCGGCAAGGTGCCGACCAAGGTCATTGAGCAGCGCTACGGCCAGCAGGTCCGCGCCGAGATCCTCGATGGCATGCTGCGCGAGGAGTTCCGCAGCGCGGTGCGGCAGGAGTCGCTGCAGATCGCCGGCAACCCGCGGATCGAGCCGGCCGCCGAGGCTGCCGAAGCGCTGGCCTATGTCGCCACCTTCGAGGTGGTGCCGGACTTCGGCGAGATCGACGTGGCCAAGCTCACCGTGGTCCGCCACACCGCGGAAGTCAGCGACAGCGACATCGACGCGATGATCGAGAACCTCCGGATGCAGCGCCGCACCTGGAACCCGGTCGATCGTGCCGCGCAGGAAGGCGACGCGGTCGAGATCGAAACCTGGTCCCAGGCCGGCGACGAGCGCATTCCGGCCGAGGGCGTGGAGCGCGGTGCATCGGTGCTCGGTTCGGGCGGCATGTTGCCGGCGATCGAAAGCCTCATGGCTGGCCTCAAGGCCGGCGAGGAGAAGGAGGCGGAGGTCGAGTTCCCGGCCGACTGGCGCGTGCAGCAGTTCGCCGGCCGCAAGGTCCAGGTGCACCTAAAGGCGACCAAGGTCTCCGAGCCGGTGCTGCCGGAGGTCGATGCCGATTTCATCAAGAGCTTCGGCATCAAGAGCGGTGACGCCGAGCAGTTCCGCGCCGACATCCGCACCAACCTGGAGCGCGAACTCAAGGGCGCGCTGATGACCCGGCTGCGCCGTGAAGTCGGCGAGCAGCTGATTGCCGCGTACGAGCAGGTCGAGATGCCGCCGAAGCTGGTCGAGAACGAGGCCGGCGACATGGCCCGCCAGGCCGTCGAGCAGGCGCGCCGCCAGGGCCGCCAGATCGGCGAGCTGCCGGCTGATGCCCACCAGTCGTTCATCGAGCCGGCTCGTAAACGGGTACTCGTCGGCCTGCTGGTCGGTGAGGTAGCGCGCCGCAACGAGCTCAAGCTCGAGCCGGCGCGCGTCACCGAGACCCTCAAGCTGATCGCCTCGACCTACGAAGAGCCGCAGCAGGTGATCGAGCTCTACCGCAACGACGCCCAGCTGATGTCCGGCCTGCAGAACCGGGTGATGGAGGAGCAGGTGATCGACTGGATCGCCGAACGCGCCCAGCACACCGAGCAGCCGATGTCGTTCAGCGAGGCGATCCGGCAGTAGAGCCCAGATGGTCCGCAAAGAGCGCAAAGGTCGCAAAAAACAGCAAGGCAATCTCGTAGTTCTTTTGCGTCCCTTGCGTCTTTCGCGGACGGGTTTGCTCTGCAGCTCTTGCGACACCGTCCGATCGGCCCCAAGTCGATCGCATTGCAAACCACGTCAGCCACAGGTGCCGCACTGATGGACAACCGAACCCAAGCCCTGAACCTCGTGCCGATGGTGGTCGAACAGACCAGCCGCGGCGAGCGCGCGTACGACATCTATTCGCGCCTGCTCAAGGAGCGGGTGATCTTCATGGTCGGCGGCATCGACGACCACATGGCGAACGTCATCGTCGCGCAGATGCTGTTCCTGGAGGCCGACAACCCCGAGAAGGACATCAGCCTGTACATCAATTCGCCCGGCGGCGTGGTCACCGCGGGCATGGCGGTGTACGACACCATGCAGTACATCAAGCCGGACGTGAGCACGATCTGCGTCGGCCAGGCCGCCAGCATGGGCGCGCTGCTGCTGGCTGCCGGGGCCAAGGGCAAGCGCTATGCGCTGCCGAACTCGCGGGTGATGATCCACCAGCCGCTGGGCGGCTTCCAGGGCCAGGCCTCCGACATCGAGATCCACGCCCGCGAGATCCTGTCGCTGAAGCAGAAGCTCAACGAGATCCTGTCCACGCACACCGGCCAGTCGCTGGAGACGATCGCGCGCGACACCGAGCGCGACAACTTCAAGAGCGCCGAAGCCTCGCGTGAATACGGCCTGGTGGACGAGGTGCTCGAGCGTCGCCCGGACGAATCGGTCCAGCCGGGTTGATTCGCATCTTTCTTTGTAACTGTTTGAACATAAAGACATTTAGTTCCAGCGATCGGGTCCGGAGCCGGGCCGGATCGCTGTGCTATTCTCGGGCCGAACTGCAGGCACGGACACTGGAACGCGCCTGCGCAGGGCGGGTTCGCGATACCAGCACCATTTGGGCACAAGCATGAGCGACGACCGACAGGGCCGCAGCACGGGCGACAGCAACAAGATCCTTTATTGCTCGTTCTGCGGGAAAAGCCAGCACGAGGTGCGCAAGCTGATCGCGGGTCCGAGCGTGTTCATCTGTGATGAATGCGTGGAGCTGTGCAACGACATCATCCGCGAGGAGCTCGAGGAAAAGGCGCAGTCGGCCCGCAGCCACCTGCCCAAGCCCAAGGAGATCCTCGAGGTGCTGGACCAGTACGTCATCGGCCAGGCGCGCGCCAAGCGCACGCTGGCGGTCGCGGTGTACAACCACTACAAGCGCATCGAGAGCCGCCAGAAGAACGACGACGTCGAGCTGGCCAAGTCCAACATCCTGCTGGTCGGGCCGACCGGGTCGGGCAAGACCTTGCTGGCCGAGACCCTGGCGCGCATGCTCAACGTGCCGTTCACGATGGCCGACGCGACCACGCTGACCGAAGCGGGCTACGTCGGTGAAGATGTCGAGAACATCATCCAGAAGCTGCTGCAGAAGTGCGACTACGATGTCGACAAGGCGCAGCAGGGCATCGTCTACATCGACGAGATCGACAAGATCTCGCGCAAGTCCGACAACCCCTCGATCACCCGCGACGTGTCCGGCGAGGGCGTGCAGCAGGCGCTGCTGAAGCTGATCGAAGGCACCGTCGCCAGCGTGCCGCCACAGGGTGGGCGCAAGCACCCGCAGCAGGAGTTCCTGCAGGTCGACACCCGCAACATCCTGTTCGTGGTCGGCGGCGCGTTCGCCGGGCTCGACAAGATCATCCAGCAGCGCAGCACCGAAGCCGGCGGGATTGGCTTCGGCGCTAAGGTCAAGAGCAGCGAGCGCAAGCTTGAGGTTGGCAAAATCCTCGCCGGGGTCGAGCCCGAAGACCTGATCAAGTTCGGCCTGATCCCCGAGTTCGTCGGCCGCCTGCCGGTGGTCGCCACGCTGGAGGAGCTGGACGAGGCGGCGATGGTCACCATCCTGACCGAGCCCAAGAACGCGATCACCAAGCAGTTCAAGAAGCTGTTCGACATGGAGGGGGTCGAACTGGAGTTCCGCCACGACGCCCTAGTTGCGATCGCGCGCAAGGCGCTCAAGCGCAAGACCGGCGCGCGCGGGCTGCGGACCATCGTCGAATCGGTTCTGCTGGACACGATGTACGACCTGCCCTCGCTGGAGAACGTCAGCAAGGTGGTGGTCGACGAATCGGTCATCGACCACAAGACCGAGCCGTACCTGATCTATCAGTCGCCGCCGGCCGCCGTGCCCAAGGCAGCCTCGGGCGACTGAACCGGCGCGCGCCGGCCAACAACAGCGGCCGGCTAGTCATGACGCGATGCTGCCGACGCGGCAGTGTCCCCTGTAACGCGCCCCTGAATGCAGCGAGCTGCGGCGAATTGACGCGACTTTGCCACTGCGCAGGGCAAGGTGCTGACTGTCAACGGATCGGCCGCGTGCTGCGGTGCCAGCCGGCCGGGCACACCGCTTGCATCCATCGGCGTGGACCCCCATAACCGAGCCCAGGGCCGCCGCACGCACCTTTCTGACTTTCCGAGACGGGCGCGTTGGTGCCCGGCTCCCGCTTCGGAGCACGACCATGACCGAACACATCGAATCCGACACCTTCGCCCTGCCGGTACTGCCGCTGCGCGACGTTGTCGTCTTTCCGCACATGGTGATTCCGCTGTTCGTCGGTCGCGACAAGTCGATCCGCGCGCTCGACCTGGCGATGGAGTCGGACAAGCGCATCCTGCTGGTCGCGCAGAAATCGGCCGAGACCGACGACCCCCAGGCCCGCGACCTGTACGGCGTCGGCACGCTGGCGCACGTGCTGCAGCTGCTGAAATTACCCGACGGCACCATCAAGGTGCTGGTCGAAGGCGTGGCGCGGGTGGACCTGAGCCATGTCGCCGAACGCGCCGGTGCGCTAGCCGGCCACGCCGAGATCGTCGACCCCGTGCTCGACCGCGATGAGCGCGAACTGGAGGCCATCACCCGCTCGCTGATGGGCTTGTTCGAGCAGTACGTCAAGAGCAACCGCAAGCTGCCGCCGGAGCTGATGCAGACCTTGTCCGGGATCGACGATCCCGGCCGCCTGGCCGACACCATCGCCGCGCACCTGGGCGTGCGTATCGGCGACAAGCAGAAGCTGCTGGAAACGCACGAGCTCGGCACCCGGCTGGAGCAGCTGGTCGGCCTGGTCGATGGCGAGATGGACGTGCAGATGCTGGAGAAGCGCATCCGCGGGCGGGTCAAATCGCAGATGGAGAAGAGCCAGCGCGAGTACTACCTCAACGAGCAGATGAAGGCGATCCAGAAGGAGCTCGGAGACAGCGACGATGCGCCCAACGACATCGAGGAGCTGACCCGCAAGATCGCCGAGGCCGGCATGCCCAAGCCGGTCGAGACCAAGGCGCGCAACGAGCTCAACAAGCTCAAGCAGATGTCGCCGATGTCGGCCGAGGCCGCGGTGGTGCGCAACTACCTGGACTGGGTGCTGGGCGTGCCGTGGAAGAAGCGCAGCAAGATCCGCAAGGACCTGAGGGCCGCGCAGGACGTGCTCGATGCCGACCACTTCGGCCTTGAGAAGGTCAAGGAACGCATTCTCGAGTACCTGGCCGTGCATACCCGGGTCAAGAACATGAAAGGCGCGATCCTGTGCCTGGTCGGCCCGCCGGGCGTAGGCAAGACCTCGCTGGGCCAGTCGATCGCCAAGGCGACCAACCGCAAGTTCGTGCGCATGAGCCTGGGCGGGGTGCGCGACGAGGCCGAGATCCGCGGCCACCGCCGCACCTACGTCGGCTCGATGCCGGGCCGGGTGGTGCAGAACCTCAACAAGGTCGGCACCCGCAACCCGCTGTTCATGCTCGACGAGATCGACAAGATGTCGATGGATTTCCGCGGCGACCCGTCCTCGGCGATGCTCGAGGTGCTCGACCCGGAGCAGAACGACTCGTTCAACGACCACTACCTCGAGGTCGACCTGGACCTGTCGGAGGTGATGTTCGTGGCGACCGCGAACTCGCTCAATATCCCGGGCCCGCTGCTGGACCGCATGGAAGTGATCCGCATCCCCGGTTACACCGAGGAGGAGAAGCTCAACATCGCCATGCGCTACCTGCTGCCCAAGCAGATCAAGGCCAACGGGCTCAAGCCCGACGAGATCAAGATCGCCGAGGGCGCGGTGCGCGACATCGTGCGCTATTACACGCGCGAATCGGGCGTGCGCAACCTGGAGCGCGAGATCTCCAAGATCTGCCGCAAGGTGGTCAAGGAAGTCGCACTGGCCGGGCCGCCGAAGAAGGGCGCGGCAAAGAAGGGCGCGCTCAGCATCAACTCCAAGAACCTCGACAAGTACCTGGGCGTGCGCCGCTTCGACTTCGGCCGCGCCGAGGAAGAGAACGAGATCGGGCTGGTCACCGGCCTGGCCTGGACCGAGGTCGGTGGCGACCTGCTGCAGGTCGAGACCACCCTGGTGCCTGGCAAGGGGCAACTGCTGTTGACCGGCCAACTCGGCGAGGTGATGAAGGAGTCGGCATCGGCCGCGCTGTCGGTGGTGCGCGCGCGCACCGAGCGGCTCGGTATCGATCTGGAATTCCTGCACAAGCACGACGTGCATGTGCACGTGCCCGAAGGCGCGACGCCTAAGGACGGGCCGAGCGCAGGCATCGCGATGGCCACCGCGCTGGTGTCGATGTTGACCAAGAACCCGGTCAAGGCCGAGGTGGCGATGACCGGCGAGATCACCCTGCGCGGCCGCGTGCTGCCGATCGGCGGGCTCAAAGAAAAGCTGCTGGCGGCACTGCGCGGCGGCATCCGCACGGTGATCATTCCGGAGGAAAACGCGAAGGATCTGGTCGACCTGCCCAAGGCGGTGACCGACGGGCTGAAGATTGTGACCGCCAAGTGGATCGACGAAGTGCTCGACATCGCGCTCGAACGGCCGCTGTCGCCCGCGCCGGTTTCGGGGCAGGCCGAGGTACCGGTGCGTCGCGGCAAGACGCCGGCGGCGCAGGCAGGTGTCAAGCATTGAGCGACGGCACGTGTCCAAATCTGCCCTGATTCGCTGAAACCCGCGTCATTGCTGGCTTTCAGGCTTGCGCCCCCAAAATCCCGCTGGTATAACGAGGGCAACCGCACTACGGCTGCAGCAAGCAGGTGGTGCGGTCAATCGATCGGCGGGTCGTCCCGTGCGCGGGGCCCGGCGATTCTCAGAACATTGCGGCACTGCCGCACAGGGAGTCCATACGAATGAATAAGGCTGATTTTGTTGGTGCCGTCGCCGACGCCGCCGAGCTGTCCAAGACCGATGCCGCCAATGCCGTCGACGCGATGGTCGGTGTCATCACCAAGGCGCTGAAGAAGGGCGACACCGTGACCCTCGTCGGCTTCGGCACCTTCCAGGTGCGCAAGCGCGCCGCGCGCCAAGGTCGCAACCCCAAGACCGGTGAAGCCATCAAGATCAAGGCCTCGAAGAATCCGGCGTTCAAGGCTGGTAAGGCGCTCAAGGATGCCGTAAACTAAGCAGCTCGGCCGGCGACGCGAATGCGTCGGCGGCGGCTCGCAAAAGCGACATGCTTTGTAGAAGCGAGGGTGCTTAGCTCAGCGGTAGAGCGTCTCCTTTACACGGAGAGGGTCGGGGGTTCGAAACCCTCAGCACCCACCACCAGCACCTCGCCGCTACACCCGTCGGCATCGGCGGGTTGCTCGTTCAGGATGTTCGGTTCCAAGATGTTTGTTCCAACGTGTCAGTTTGCAACGTGTTCGTTCTAGACGTGGAGTGGTAGTTCAGTTGGTTAGAATGCTGGCCTGTCACGCCGGAGGTCGCGGGTTCGAGTCCCGTCCACTCCGCCAGTAACACCAGGGGCGCCGGGAGCATTTCCGGCGCCTTTGCTTTAAGTGAGAGCAGTGCGGACGCGTCCGCGTTCAATCATTGCCTCGAAATTCTGGAGCGGTAGTTCAGTTGGTTAGAATGCTGGCCTGTCACGCCGGAGGTCGCGGGTTCGAGTCCCGTCCGCTCCGCCAGTTCTGCTTCACGAAAGGCGCCGGTGACGGCGCCTTTTTTTGTCCAGTGCCCTACCGCCACCGCGGGTTGCGGGCCCGGACGCCTGCAAGTGCTCAGGGCCATCTGGCCGGCGCACTGGAGGCACTTCGGAGCCAACGCCTCGCGCGCCCAGAAACGCAGCGCTCGGCCGCGGCCATGTCGCAGCCCCCCGCCGCACGGGCCGAGGGCGTTGAAGCGCGTTAAACTGTGCGGCTTCCGTACCGACGCGATCCGAACATGCTGCTGAAAATCCGCGAAAAGACGACCGGCTTGATTGGCACCGCGATCCTCGTGATCCTGATCGTGCCCTTCGCCCTCTTCGGCCTCGATCAGTACATGGTGCAGGGCACCGACAACTCGGTGGCCCAGGTCGAGGCGCCGCCGGCCTGGTGGACCTCGGCGCCGTCGTGGTGGCCGGTGTCCATGTTCTGGGAGCGCGAAGAGGTGACCGTCACCGAGTACCGCAACCGCCTCGAGCAGGTCCGCCAGGAGCAGCGCGCGCAGCAGGGTGAAGCGTTCGATGCTCGCGGGTTCGAAAGCGCCGACAACAAGCGCCTCATCCTCGAAGGGCTGATCGACCAGAAGGTGCAGGCGCTGGCCGCGCGCAATGGCGAGGTCGCCGTCAGCGATGCGATGGTGCGCGACGCGATCCAGGAGATCCCGGGCTTCCAGGTCGACGGCCGCTTCGATGCCGACCGCTACCAGCTCACCCTGGCCTCGCAGGTGCCGGCGCAGTCGCCGCGCCAGTTCGAGCAGTTCGTGCGCGAGAATCTGCTGCAGACCCTGGCCGGCACCGGCGTGGCCGGCAGCAGTTTCGTCACTGCCTCGGAAATGGACCGCCTGGCGCGGCTGATGGGTGAGACGCGCGATGTCAGTGCGCTGATGCTGCCGGAGCCCGATGTCGCTGACGCGGCGGTCGGCGGCGCCGAGATCCAGGCCTGGTACGACAGCCACACCGAGGACTACCGCGCCCCCGAGTCGGTGACGCTGGAGTATGTCGAACTCGACGCCAGTGCGATGCCGGCGCCGCCGGCGGCCGACGAGGCCGTGCTGCGTGAGCGCTTCGAGCAGCGCCAGGCGCGGTCGGCCGCGCAGGAAGAGCGCCTGGCCTCGCATATCCTGGTGCAGGTCGAGGACGACGCCGACGCGGCGGCCGAGCAGGCCGCGCAGGCCGAGGCCGCGCAGCTCGCCGAGCAGGCGCGGTCGCCCGATGCGGATTTCGCGGCACTGGCGCAGGCCAGCAGCGACGACCCCGGCTCCAGCGCCGGTGGCGGCAATCTCGGCTGGATCAGTTCGGGAATGATGGAGGGCGCGTTCGAAGACGCGCTGTTCGCGATGGAAGCCGGTCAGATCAGCGATCCGGTCCGGACCGACTTCGGCTGGCACGTCATCCAGTTGCGCGAGATCAACGCCGGCACGCAGGAGAGTTTCGAGGACGCGCGTGAAGCACTGGCGATCGAGCAGGCGCAGGAGGATCGCGAGCGCGCCTTCAACGAATATTCCGGTGAATTGGTCGACCTGATCTACCGCAATCCGTCCTCGCTGGCACCGGCCGCGCGCGAGATGAACCTGCCGGTGCAGACGGTGGGGCCGATCTACCGCGACGCTCCGGCGGGCGCGGGAGACGGCATCGCAGCCACGCCGGCTGTCAGGCGCGCGGCGTTTTCCGACACGCTGATCCAGGACGGTACGGCCAGCGACCTGATCGAGATCGAACCCGGCCGGAGCGTCGTCATCCGCGTGGTGGAACACACCCCCGAGCGCACGCAGCCGTTGCCCCAGGTCCGCGAGCAGGTGATTGCCGCGATCCGGGCCGAGCGCGCGCGCGAGGCCGTTATCGCCGAGGCCGATGCACTGCTGGTGCGGCTGCGCGAGGGCGAGACGCTGGAGGCGATCGCCACCGCCGAGGAACTGCCGCCGCCGCAGTCGGTGCCGAACCTGCCGCGCGGCGCGCCGCTGCCGGAGCCGTCGGTGACCGAGGCGATTTTCGCCGCCGCCACGCCAGCCGAGGGCGAGGTCACCCCGGGCAAGGCGGCGCTGTCGGACGGCCGCATCGTGCTGTTCACGGTCAGCGCCGTGACCCCGGGTGATGCCAGCACGATCGATGATCAGCAGCGCGAAATGCTGCAGCAGCAGATTGGTCAAGTCGCGGGCATGGACGACATGCGCGCGCTGGTCAGCGCGTTGCGCCAGCGCATGGAAATTACCGTCAATGAGGCCAATCTTTGATTCGGCAAGTCGGCCGCTGCGCGGCCTGTGAGTCGCGCCTTCGGCGCTGTAAACGGTAAGCAAGAGCGCGAAGGAGCACCGTAGGCTGGGCTGACAAGCCCAGCTTCTTGGCGACTTGAGCGGTCTTGCCGGAGTGCTGGGCTTGTCGGCCCAGCCTCCGAAGCTCACTGGCCGCGCAGCGGCCGACTTACTGCGCAGCAACATCGGCCGACTTACGGCCTCACTCCTCGCCGATCCCGGTCATCCCGAGGATGTTGTAGCCGGCATCGACATAGGTCACCTCGCCGGTCACGCCGCTGGCCAGGTCCGAGCACAGGAACGCGGCGACATTGCCGACGTCATCGATGGTCACCGTGCGGCGCAGCGGGGCGTTCTCCTCGACGTGGCCGAGGATCTTGCGGAAACCGGCGATGCCGGCCGCGGCCAGAGTCTTGATCGGGCCGGCCGAGATCGCGTTGACACGGGTGCCTTCCGGGCCGAGGTTGTAGGCCAGGTATCGGACCGTCGCCTCCAGGCTGGCCTTGGCCACGCCCATGACGTTGTAGCCGGCGAGCGCGCGCTCGGCGCCGAGATAGGTCAGGGTCAGGATCGAACCGTTGCGCGCGGCCATCATCGGGCGCGCGGCCTTGGCCATCGCGGCCAGTGAGTAGGCCGAGACGTCGTGGGCGATCGCGAAGTTCTCGCGTGTCAGGCCGTCGAGGAACTGCCCGGCGATGGCCTCGCGCGGGGCGAAGGCGATCGCATGCACCAGGATGTCGAAGCCGTCCCAGTGCTGGCCCAGTTGCTCGAAGCAGCGGGCGATCTGGGTGTCATCGCTCACGTCCAGCGGCAGCACGATCTTGCTGCCGCACTCGGCCGCCGCTTTCTCCACCCGCGATTGCAGCTTCTCGTTCTGATAGGTGAAGGCCAGTTCGGCGCCTTCGCGGTGCATCGCCTCGGCGATGCCGCTGGCGATCGAACGCTGGCTGGCGATGCCGGTGATCAGTGCGCGCTTGCCTTGCAGGAAACCCATGGGGTGCTACCTCGATAGTGAGCGGCGGCCGCGGCGGCCGGGGCAAAGACGCTAGTTTGCCCTGCGCGCCGGGCGGCGGCCAATCACGTCTCACTCCGCGGCGCCGGCCTGGGCATCGATGGTGAGCACCTTGCCCGGCTGCAGCACGCTGCCGACCGCGAGCCCGTTGCGCTGGAGCAGGTCGCCCAGTCGGATTCCGTAGCGCCGCGCGATCGTCCAGGGGTTGTCGCCGCGCACCACGGTGTGTCGACGCGGTGACTCCGGCGGCGCGGGCGCGGCCGCAGTTGAGCCGCTCCGTAGGGACGCCGGAGTGGAGGCGGCAATCAGCGCGGAGTGGGTCGCGGTCAACCCGGTCCCGGCGGCGGCGAGCAGCTGTGCCGGGGCAGCGCCGGTCCGGCGGATCCGGCCCTTGCGGAACGCGGGGTTGAGCCGCTGCAGGCGGCCGGCGTCCTGGCCGGCAAGCTCGGCGAACTGCGCGATCCGGTCGATCTCGAGCGGCACCTCGACCGCCTCCAGCCGCGGCACCGGGCGCTCGAGCGCCTGCAACCACTCCTCGCGTGCCCCGGCCTGCAGCAGCAGGCACGACAGCGCATGGATCTTGCGAACGTACGCGTGGGTGATGCGCGGCAGCCCCGGCAGCTCGGCCGGCCGCGCGTCGCGGGCGAGCTGACCGCCGCGCTTGAGCGCGCCGAAGATGCGGTACTCGCCGGCGTTGTAGGCCATCGCCGCCAGGCGCCAGTCGCCGGCGAACATGCCGTGCAGCGTCTTCAGGTAGCGCACCGCGGCGCGGGTCGAATCGACCGGCGACAGCCGCCCGTCGTAGCCGGCGTCGATCGCGATGCGGTGGTTGCGGGCGGTGCGGGTGATCATCTGCCACATCCCGGCCGGGCCGGAGGGGCTGCGCGCGCCGGGCTGGTAGCCGCTCTCCACGAACGGGATCAGCGCGTATTCGGTCGGCAGGCTGGACGCGCGCAGTTGATCGACCACGTAGCCGAACAGCGGCAACAACTCGTCGCCGGGCTCGGCCAGCCGTGTCGGCACGGTCGCGAAGTGGCTGCGCCAGCGCGTGCTGACGTCGGCACCGCAGTCCCGGTTGGCGAGGCCGTCCTGGAAATTGCGGTAGATCTCGCGGCCGCTGCGGTGGTCGGCGTCCGCGATCGGGGCAGACGCGGCGTCGGTCGCAGGTGCAGGTGCGCTGCCGGCCCACGCCGGTACCGCGGCGGCGAAGCACAGGCACGCGACCGCGAGCAGGCGCCTCATGCGCGAAACCCGTCTTTCCAGCGCCGCAGCTCGGCGAGCGTCTCCACCGCATCGCGCGGTGGCCGCCCCAGCCGCGCATGGACCGCGGCGATAACCGCGGGGCAGTCGGTGCGCAGGAACGGATTGCCTGCGCGTTCCTCGGCGAGGGTGACCGGCAGTGAGGGGCGGCCGGCGCCGCGCAGGGTGCGAACCTCCTCGACACGCTGCCGTAGCGCCTGGTTGTCGGGTTCGACCACGCACGCGAACGCCGCGTTGGACAGCGTGTACTCATGCCCGCAGCAGACCGCGGTGCGGTCGGGCAGAGCCGCCAGCCGCGACAGCGAGCCGTGCATCTGGGCCGGCGTGCCTTCGAACAGGCGGCCGCAGCCCAGGCTGAACAAGGTGTCGCCGCAGAACAGCAGTCCTTCGCCGGAGGCGTCGACCAGATGGAACGCGACGTGGCTGCGGGTATGGCCTGGCACCGCGAGCACGTCCAGCGACCAGGGGCCGATCTGCAGCCGGTCGCCGTCGCGCACGCGCTCGGTGGCCGTGCTGATCCGGTCGTCGACCGGCGCGTAGACCGGCAAATCCGGCCAGCGCTGCAGCAGGGCCGGCGTGCCGCCGATGTGGTCCTCGTGGTGGTGGGTCAACAGCACCGCCACCGGTCGCAGGCCCTGCTCGGCGGCGGTGAACACCGGCGAGGCCTGGCCGGGATCGACGATCAGCGCACCGCCGTCATCGGCCGAGACGGTCCAGATATAGTTGTCGTCGAAGGCGGGCAGGGCCTGCAGATGCATGATGCGACACTCCCAGTGTGGGTCCGCCGGCAGTTGCCGCTGCGGTGGAATCGTTTCGGATCTCCCGCCACGGGCTTCCCACGGCACCGTGACCATGCCCGCGCGCTCCCCTCACCGTCAACAATGAGCATCAACGGACCCGCCCACGTAACCGTCAGCCAGACCGACCCGCTGGACTGGTTCGCCAGCCCGGCTGGATGCGGCCTGCTTGCGGCCGAGCGCAAGGCGATGGACCGCGTGCTGGCCGGCGTGCCGGCATTGCCGTGGGCGTGGATCGGGCCGGGGCCGGCGGCCGGTCCGGACCTGGCCCGGCCGCGCGGGGTGCTGCTGCATCGCCATGGCGACGGTTTCGCCGGAGCCCTGCGCTGCCGCCTGCCGTGGCCGCTGGCGAGCGAGACCTTCGGCGCGGTGTTGCTGCAGCACGTGTTCGACGACGGGCTCGATCCCGCGCCGCTTTTCGGTGAATGTGCCCGCGTGCTCGCACCGGGCGGCACCCTGTGGCTGTCGACGCTCAATCCGTGGAGTCCCTACCGCGGCCGCTGGTGGCGCAGCGGGCTGCGCGCGCGCGGGCCCGGCGCGTGGCAGGCACGACTGCGCCATGCCGGTTTCGCTGCCGCCACCGTCCACGTGCAGTGGCTGGGCCCGCGCTGGCGGATCGACCGGACCGGTGCCGGAGTTGCCGCGGCGGACCTGTCGCGCGCGGCGATGGCGATCACCGTCGGCAAGCGCGTCCATGCCGCGATTCCGCCCTCGCCCCTGCACAAACTGCGGCTGCAGACCGGCTGAGCTGTCGCGCCGCCTGCGCTGGCGGCGATAATGCGGCATTGACGAACGAGCAACCGAGCATCGTGGAAAGGAAAATCGTGGAGATCCATACCGACGGCGCGTGCCTCGGCAATCCCGGCCCCGGCGGCTGGGGCGCGCTGCTGCGCTGCAAGGGCCGTGAGCGCGAGCTGGCCGGAGGCGATCCGGCCACCACCAACAACCGGATGGAGCTGATGGGCGCGATCATGGCGCTGGAAACGCTCAGTGAACCGTGCAGCATCACCCTGCACACCGACTCGCAGTACGTGCGCAAGGGCATCACCGAATGGATGCCCAACTGGGTGCGCCGCAACTGGCGCACCGCCGCCGGCGCGCCGGTCAAGAACCGCGATCTGTGGGAACGGTTGCACCTGGCGACGCAGCGGCACGCGATCGAGTGGAAGTGGGTCAAGGGCCACTCGGGCGACCCCGACAACGAGCGGGTCGACGTGCTGGCGCGCAACGAGGCGGTCAAGTTGCGTGCTGCGCACGTTTGAATGCCGGTAAGGCCGCGGTTGCCGCTGCTCCACTTGCAGACGGCGTAGCCGGCGACTTCCCCCTTGCAGGCCGCGCAGCGGCCGACTCACCGCCGCCCGTCGCGGCCGCTTACACTGCCCGCATGCGCCAAGTCATCCTGGATACCGAAACCACCGGCCTGAGCTGGGAACGCGGCAACCGCGTGGTCGAGATCGGCTGCGTCGAGTTCGTCGAGCGCCGCCCCACCGGCCGTACCTTCCAGCGCTACCTGCGTCCGGACTGCGAATTCGAACCGGGCGCGCAGGAGGTGACCGGGCTGACTCTGGAGTTTCTCGCCGACAAACCGGGCTTTGCCGAGGTCGTCGACGAGTTCCTCGGCTTCATCGAAGGCGCGGAGCTGGTGATCCACAATGCCGCCTTCGACGTCGGCTTCCTCGACAACGAGCTGCGCCTGGCCGGCGCTTCGTACGGCTGCCTGGCCGACCGCTGCAGGATCGAGGATTCACTGCTGCTGGCGCGCCACCGCTATCCCGGCCAGCGCAATTCACTGGACGCATTGTGCAGGCGGCTCGGGGTCGACAACACGCACCGCCAATTGCACGGCGCGCTGCTCGACGCGCAGTTGCTGGCCGAGGTCTACATCGGTCTGACCTCGGGCCAGGACGAGATCGGGTTCGGCAGCGCCGAGGCCGGTGCCGAGGTGGTCGAGGCCGTGCAGTTCCAGCTCGATCCAGGACGCCCGCGGCCGCAGGTGGTGGTCGCACCAGAAGAGCAGCTCGCGCACGAGGCGCGCCTGGCAGCACTGCGCAGGAAAGCCGGCCGCGCGGTCTGGGACATCGCGCCCGATCCGGTTGAACTGGTGCCGGCCTGAGCCATCCGGTCGCGGCTTCAACCAGGCCCGCCTCGCCCGCCTCAGTGGCTGCGGACCAGCACCACGGTGACATTGTCCGAACCGCCGCCGTCCAGCGCCGCGGCGATCAGTGAATCGACGCATTCCTGCGCGCTGCAATCCTGGTGGCTGAGCACGCGCGCGATGCTGCGGTCCTCCACTTCCTCGGTCAGCCCGTCGCTGCACAGCAGCAATTGCATGCCGGGCTTGAGCTCCCCGGTCATCGCTTCGACGTTGAGATTGCGCGGGTCGGTCACGCCCAGCGCCTGGGTGACCACATTGCGGTGCGGATGGCTGCGGGCCTGCTCGTGGGTGATCGCGCCGGTGGCGATCAGCTCTTGCACGTAGCTGTGGTCCTGCGACAACTGGGCCAGTTGCCCATCGCGCCACAGATACACGCGGCTGTCGCCGACCCAGGCGACCTCGAAACGGCTGCCGCTGATGCGCGCGGCGACCACCGTGGTGCCCATCGGCAAGGCTTCGTTGCGGCGCTTGGAGGTGCGGATGATCTCCTCGTCGGCGATCCGGATCGCCTGCACCAGCGGGGTGCCGTCGCGGATTTCGCGGACGATCGCATCGCGGGCCAGTGCGCTGGCGACCTCACCGTACTCATGCCCGCCCATGCCATCGGCCACCAGCCAGAGCCCCAGCTCACTGTCACCGTAGTAGGTGTCCTCATTCAGGTCGCGGCGCAGGCCGGGGTGCGTGAGGTGTCCGAATTCGATCATGGGGCCATCATGCCGGTCGCGTCGTCGGGTCCATTCATCATCAGAAGATAAACGAAATCATCGGGGGGCGGGCGGCCGTGGGCGAGGTGTGAAGCGGCGCAGCCCGGCCTCTCCTAGGGGATACGCAAAAACCGTCGCAAGTGGGGCGTTGCGCCGGATATGGTGGACAAATGGGCGATCCGGGAGGCGCGAGCGCCGTGATGGACTGCGCCCGGGGGAAGCTCGGCTTGCGTACCTGCGGGCCTTTGCAGATACGCAAAACGCCCCTTGCGGGGCGCTGTGCGTATCTGGCGGAGAGGGGGGGATTCGAACCCCCGAGGCGCTATAAACGCCTGCCTGATTTCGAGTCAGGTACATTCGACCACTCTGCCACCTCTCCGGTGACTGGACCTGCCCATCGGCCGCGGTTCCATCGTCGGCGTCCGATCGAGCGCCCGCACGGGGCGGCCCAGCCGGCAATGATACGGGGGCGTTGGCGGCTCGACAAGGCGCTCGAACGGGCCGTTACACTGTCGGTCTCCCCCGACTGAACGGCTGCGTCATGTCCGAAATCCTGGTCCCGGTGTCCTTCGGCGAACTGCTCGACAAGATCGCGATCCTGCAGATCAAGTCCGAGCGCATGCACGACCCCGCCAAACTCTCCAACGTCCGCAACGAGCTGTCGGCGCTCGAGAAAACCTGGATGGCCCATCCCGCCGCCGGCCACGATATCGTGCGCCTGCGCGCCGAGCTCAAGGCGGTCAACGAACGCCTGTGGGTGATCGAGGACGACATCCGGGTGCAGGAAAAACAGCAGGCCTTCGACGCCGATTTCATCCGCCTCGCCCGCAGCGTCTATTTCGAGAACGACGAACGTGCGCGCATCAAGCGCGAGATAAACACTGCGCTGGGCTCGGCCTACGTCGAGGAAAAGTCCTACGAGGACTACAAGGGCGGCGACACGCCCTGACGCGGCATCGGGCGCCCACCGCCCGTAGAGCCGAGCTTGCTCGGCTGCCTTGGGCAACGACGCTGCCGAGCTTGCTCGGCTGTCCCTGGCAACGACGCAGCCGAGCAAGCTCGGCTCTACCGGGCCGATGCAGCCGAGCAGACTCGGCTCTACCGGCCGGTCAGCTCGCCAGCGCGTAGGCGGCCACGGCGAAACCCAGCAACGCCGCGGTGACCGCCACCAGCGACAGCCGCTCGGCGCGACTGAGTTGCCGCTCCAGTGTGCCGAGCTTGCGGTCCAGCTCGACCGAGGCCTGCTGCAGCGAGGCGATGGTCTTCTGCACCTCCTCGGCCAGCAGTCTGATCGATTCGGCATTCTGCGCCGCCGCGTCCTGCAGCTCGATGATCTGCTGCGGCACCAGGTCCGGTGCCTTGTCCGGATTCCGGCTCCGGGTGAAGATCGGTTTCGCCATCTGAATGATGTCGGGCAGGAACGGCGCGACCACCGTGAACCATGCGGCCATGAAGCACTCCCGTTTGTTGATGTGGATTGATGTGATGCGGCGCGGCGAAGGCCTTGGCGAGTATGCCTGCCTGACCGTGCGCCGCCCTCAGCGGTGGTCGGTGAGGTAGCGTTCGAACGCGGCGACCGCGTCCGCCACCGTGATCAGGTCCATCACGCCTTCGTGCTCGATTTTGCGGCCCCACCGGAGCTCGCCCGCCGGTTTGCCCAGGTATTTGCGCGCGGCATCGTCGTAGCGGTCCACGCAGTAGCGCCGGTCGCTGTACGGCCCGCTGCGCGCGGGGTTGCTGGCCGCGTGCAGGCCCAGCACAGCGGTGCCCATGGCGTTGGCGATATGCATCGGGCCGGAGTCCGGCGTCATCAGCAGTTGGCCGCGTTCGAGCAGCGCCGGCAGCTGCTTGAGCGTGTCCTTGCCGACCAGGTCCAGCGCCGGGCCCGGCATGGCGGCGAGTATGCGGTCGGCCGTCGCGCGTTCCAGCTCGCTGCGCCCGCCGCACAGCACCACGCGCCAGCTGCGAGCGGCCGCATGCGCTGCGACCGCGGCGTAGCGCTCGGCGCGCCAGTTGCGCAGCACGTGGCTCGAACAGGGCGAGACCAGCAGGGTCGGTGTGCCGTCGTCGGGCCACTGTGCGCGCGCCCACTCGCGGGCCGCCTCCGGCACCGGCAGGTCCCAGGCGACGGTGGTCTGTCGCAGACCCAGCGGCTCGCAGAAGCTGCCGATCGCATCGAGCACATGGATGCCGGGCCTTGCCGGAATGCGCTCGTTGATGAAAAGGCCGTGGCCGTCCCGGGCGCGCGCGCGGTCGTAGCCGATCCGCCGCCGGGCCGGAACGAACGCCGACAGCAGGTTGGCGCGCGCCGCGACCTGCATCTGCAGCAGCGCATCGAACCGACCCTGGTGAAGCCGCCTGTCGCGCAGCTCGCGGCGCAGCGCGCGCATGCCGGCCAGTCCGCTGTGCTTGTCGTACTCGATGAACTCGACCCCCTCCAGCCCGGCCAGCAGCCGATGCTCGCCCTTGCCGATCACCCAGGCCAGCCGGACGTGTGGCCAGTGGGCCCGCAGCGTTCGCACCAGCGGCACGACATGGGTCACATCGCCCAGCGCCGATAGACGGAGCAGGCACACGGACGCAGGTGCACGGTCGATTTGAATTGCTAGACTCCGGTTGATGACGGGGTATGACGCTGCTGAAGGACTGACGCCGTTCCGCGACGACAGCGGCTACGGCGCGATTCTGTTCGACCTCACCCGGGTGCGGCAAGCGAGCGCGGACTGGTTCTCGCCTTCGTTCTGGGGCGAACGTGCGCGGCCGGTGGAAAGCGGCGGCCGCGGGGGCGCCTGGTTCGTCGATGCGCCGTTCGGGCCGGCGCTGCTGCGGCGCTACCTGCGTGGCGGCCTGGTGGCCCATCTCAACCGCGACCGCTATCTCTGGCACGGCGCCAACAAGACCCGCAGTTTCGCCGAATTCCGACTGACCCGTGCGATGGCTGAGAAGGGCGTGCCGGTGCCGCGGCCGATCGCCGCCTACTACCGGCGCGTCGGCCTGCGCTACCAGGCCGCGATCGTGCTGGAGCGGCTCGACGATGTGCGCTCGCTGGCCGATCGCGCCGCGGTCGCCGGCGACGGTGCGCCGTGGGAGGAGGCCGGACGGCTGATCGCCCGTACCCATCGCGCCGGGCTCGACCATGCCGACCTCAACGCCCACAACCTGCTGTTCAACCCGGCCGGGCAGGGCTGGGTGATCGACCTGGACCGCGGGGAGGTGCGCATCCCCGCCACGCGCTGGCGGGAGGGCAATCTCATCCGGCTCAAGCGCTCGCTGCTGAAGCTGCGCGGAATACGGCCGGTCGGCGAGGTCGAGCGCGATTTCGCGCGACTGCGCGCGGCCTATGATCGGGTCTGGCAACGTGGCTATTGATGGGCCGGCCCTGATGAGCCGGCGTGGGTCGGCACATGTGGACATGAATTGATGGGTTGGCAATTGCGCCTGCAAGGCGTCGGAAATGCCTCGGCGGTCGAACTGGGTTCGGCGATGGCGACGATCGAGCGCGATGGCGCGCCGTGGCTGACGATCGACTGCGGCGGCGAGGGGCTCACCGCGTATCTCGCGCACTACGGCGAGGCCCCGCGTGCGCTGTTCGTGACCCACACCCATCTCGACCACGTGGGCGGTTTCGAGCGCCTGTTCGTCGAGACCTATTTCGACCCGGCGCGGCGCGGCCGGATGCGCCTGTACGTGCCAGCGAAACTGGTGGCGCTGCTGCACCAGCGCGTCGGTGATTATCCCAACGCGCTGGCCGAGGGCGGCGGGAATTTCTGGGACGCGTTCCAGGTGATCCCGGTCGGGGACGCGTTCTGGCACGACGGCGTGCGGCTGGAGGTGTTCCCGGCGCGGCATCACTGGCCCGACTCCGCCTTCGGCCTGCGCCTGCACGGCAGTCTGGTCTGGACCGGCGATACCCGCCCGATCCCCGAGGTGCTGGCGAAGTTCGCCGATGCCGGCGAGGTGATCGCGCACGACTGCGCGCTGCATGGCAACCCGTCGCACAGCGGCATCGAGGATCTGGAGCGCGAATATCCGCGCGAACTGCTCGATCGCTGCGTGCTGTACCACTACGCCAGCAGCCAGGACGGTGCGGCACTGGCGGCGCGCGGTTGCCGCATCGTGCATCCCGGCGAGGCGCTGGCGTTGAACGAGCCGACCGCACCGCGGTCGAATCGGTGATGAGCGCGCTTCATCCAACTCCAGTGCCACCGGCCGCGTCCTCGCCGCGTGACATGCTGGGCCGGCCTCTGCACGACCTGCGGCTGTCGGTGATCGAGGCCTGCAATTTCCGCTGCCCGTACTGCATGCCGGCCGAGCGCGTGCCCGACGACTACGGCTTCGATGCGGCTTCGCGGCTGTCGTTCGGCGAGATCGAGACGCTGGTGCGCGGCTTCGTGCGCATCGGCGTCAGCAAGCTGCGACTGACCGGCGGCGAACCACTGCTGCGCAAGCACCTGCCGCAGCTGGTCCGGCGCCTGACCGCGATCGAGGGGTTGGCCGATATCGCGCTGACCACCAATGGTTCGCTGCTGGCATCGCAGGCACAGGCATTGCGCGAGGCCGGCCTGGGCCGCATCACGATCAGCCTTGATGCGCTGGACCCGGTCCTGTTCCGCGCGATGACCGGCGGACGCGGCGAAATCGCCGACGTGCTGGGCGGCATCGAGGCGGCGAGGCGTGCGGGATTTGATTCGATCAAGCTCAACTGCGTGGTGCAGCGCGGCGTCAACGAGGATCAGGCGCTGCCGTTGGTCGAGCACTTCCGCGGCAGCGGCATCGTGCTGCGCTTCATCGAGTACATGGACGTGGGTACCTGCAACGGCTGGCGCCGCGAAGGCGTGGTGCCCTCGGCGGAACTGCACGCCCGCATCCACGCGCGCTGGCCCCTGCGGTCGCTGCAGCCGCAGTACCGCGGCGAAGTGGCGTCGCGCTATGCCTTCGTGGACGGCGGCGGCGAGATCGGGTTCATCAGCTCGGTGACCGCACCGTTCTGCGGCGATTGCCACCGCGCCCGCGTGTCGGCCGACGGTGCGCTCTACACCTGCCTGTTCTCCGGCGAAGGCACACCGCTGCGACCGTTGCTGGCCCAGGGTGATGCGGCCGTGGCCGACCATGTGGCGGCGCTGTGGTCTGCGCGGGTCGACCGCTACAGCGAGTTGCGCACCGAGGCGGGCAGCTCGCGCAAGAAGGTCGAGATGTTTCTGGTCGGCGGCTGAGAACCTGCCGTAGGGTGGGCACGTTTTTTTTGTGCCCACCGTTGCCGACGAGGATGGGCACAAAAGCGTGCCCACCCTACGGAGGCTTTCCGCTTGCAGCTGTCGTCTCCGCCGACGGGGAGACGACGCAAATTCTTTCGGATTTCGATGACCCAGACGTGAAGAAAATATTGAGCAAACTTACCCATCTCGACCCCGACCGCCGCCCGACCATGGTCGATGTATCCGGCAAGCCCGCGACTGTGCGCGAGGCCCGTGCTGAATGCCGCGTGCGTTTTCCGGCTGAGGTCGCTACGCAACTGCGCGCGAGCGGCCTCAAGAGCGCCAAGGGTGGGATCGTCGACACCGCGATCATTGCCGGGACCATGGCGGTCAAGCGCACCCACGAGCTGATCCCGTTCTGCCACCCGCTGCCGATCGACGGCTGCTCGCTGGTGATCGACTGGGATGGCCGGAGCAGCCTGCGGATCGAATGCGCGGTCAAGACCACCCATCGCACCGGGGTCGAGATGGAGGCGCTGACCGGCGCGACGGTCGCCGCGCTGACCGTCTACGACATGTGCAAGGCGCTGTCGCACAAGATCGTGATCGGCCCGGCCCGGCTGACCGGCAAGCGCGGCGGCAAACGCGATGTGGGATCGGTGTGATGGACAGTGCTGCGACGGACACGGTCACTGTGCTGTATTTCGCCAGCCTGCGCGACGCCGCGGGTGTCGCGAGCGAGTCGTTGCCCGCGCAGGGCGAACTGCGCGGGCTGTATGCGGCATTGCGCGGGCGGCACGGTTTTGCGCTGCCGATCGAGCGACTGCGCGTGGCGGTCGACGGTGCGTTCGCGCGATGGGACGATCCGGTGCGCGCCGGCAGCGAAGTTGCCTTCATCCCGCCGGTCAGCGGCGGCTGAGCCGCGACGGCATCGAAGTCATGGAAACCACCACCACCACCGACGCCGCTGGCGATCACCTCATGCAGCGATTTTGCCTCGCCGAAGCACCCTTCGAGATCGCCCCGCTGCGCGCAGCCTTGCTCGATGCGCGTGCCGGCGCTTATGCCGGTTTCGAGGGCTGGGTACGCGACCACAACGACGGCCGGGGCGTCCAAGGCCTGCGCTACCAGGCGTACGCCGCGCTGGCCCAGGCCGAGGGCGAGCGCATCCTGGCCGAGGCGCTGGAGCGGTTCGCGATAGTGGATGCACGCTGCGTGCATCGCGTGGGCGAGCTGGCGATCGGCGAGTTGGCGATCTGGGTCGGCGTGAGCGCCGCGCATCGTGATGCCGCCTTCGCCGCCTGCCGTTTTGTCATCGATGAGGTCAAGGCACGTGTGCCGATCTGGAAACACGAGCGCTACGCCGATGGCGCGGCCGACTGGCTGCATCCGGATACGTAACCTCACGGCCGCCGCGTACCCGTATGGAGGAAAGCCCCCTTGGTAAGGGGGCGCCCCGAAGGGGCGGGGATCGGAAGCACAGCCTGGGGCCTAAGATTGGCAAAGCCAATCTTGGGATTTCTGTGCGGAGTACAGAAATGGCGGTGACCCCGCCGGCTGACCTCGGCACCCGCGTCGATCGATACCGTTGCTGCCTTCCGGCCCTGGCGGGATTTTCGACCTAGCGTCGCGAGGGGCCGACGGAGCCACCATAGAACGAATAAAAAACTGGCGGAGAGAGGGGGATTCGAACCCCCGAAGCGCGGTTTAGACGCTTACACACTTTCCAGGCGTGCTCCTTCAACCACTCGGACACCTCTCCGGACCCGATGCAGCACCGTTCGGCCGCACTCAGGGCCGCAAAGTCTAGCTGCCGCGAGGGTTTCCGACAAGGTGCGGCGCGGGCGGCGGCTGTCCCCGCGCCGCCGCCGCCCGCAGGTCACGGCGGCGGCCGTGGCACAATGCGGGCGAGCTCGCCGGTGCCGCAACTACGCCGATCAACAGGCGGCCGGCACCGGGCCGACAGGCGCACCAAAGCACGTTCACGCAGGATTTTCCGAAGGCTCCGATGTCCTATCTCGTCCTAGCCCGAAAGTGGCGCCCGCGGCGATTCGCCGAACTGGTCGGGCAGGAGCACGTGGTGCGTGCGCTGACCAATGCGCTCGACTCCGGCCGCGTGCACCACGCGTTCCTGTTCACCGGCACGCGCGGCGTCGGCAAGACCACCATCGCGCGCATCTTCGCCAAGTCGCTGAACTGCGAGCAGGGCACCTCGGCCGAGCCATGCGGTGAGTGCGGCGCCTGCCGCGACATCGACGCCGGCCGCTTCCTCGACCTGCTCGAAATCGACGCCGCCAGCAACACCGGCGTGGACGACGTGCGCGAGGTGATCGACAACGCGCAGTACATGCCGTCGCGCGGGCGCATGAAGGTGTACCTGATCGACGAGGTGCACATGCTCTCCAAGCCGGCGTTCAATGCGTTGCTGAAGACGCTCGAGGAGCCGCCGGCGCACGTGAAGTTCCTGCTGGCGACCACCGATCCGCAGAAGCTGCCGGTGACGGTGCTCTCGCGTTGCCTGCAGTTCAACCTCAAGCGCCTGGACGAGGCGCAGATCAGCGGCCAGATCAGCAAGATCCTGGAAGCCGAGGACATCGCTGCCGAGCCCGATGCGATCCGCCAGCTCAGCCGTGCCGCCGATGGTAGCCTGCGCGACGGGCTGTCGCTGCTGGACCAGGCGATTGCCTACACCGGGGCCGGCAGCGGCGGCGTGCTGGCCGACGCCGCGGTCGCGGCGATGCTCGGTTCGGTCGACCGCACCCGCGTCGGCGCGCTGCTGCAGGCGCTGGCCGATGGCCACGGCGAGGCCCTGCTGGGCGAGGTCGAATCGCTGGCGGAGTTCTCGCCGGACTGGGGCAGCGTGCTCGACGCGCTGGCCGATGCACTGCATCGGGTGCAGGTGCGGCAACTGGTGCCCGAGATCGCCATTGAGGCCGATAGCATCGATATCGAGGACCTGGCCGGCAGGTTGCGGCCGGAAGTGGTGCAGCTGTGGTACCAGATGGCGATCAACGGCCGTCGCGACATCCCGCTGGCACCGAGCCCGCGCGCCGGTTTCGAGATGAGCGTGCTGCGGATGCTGGCGTTCCGGCCGGCCGGCAATGACGAGGCAGCGGCCGCTTCCCCGCCTGCCGCGCGCGCGGCAGGCGGGGGACGCAGTGAGGCCGCGCGTACGGCTGCGGCGCCTGCTGCTGCGGTCGAAGCGGCGCCGAGCGCCACCCCAGAGACCGCTCCGCCGTCCGAACCTGCCGCACCCGCCGTTTTTACGAGCGAACCGCCACTTGCACCCACCGCACCGGTCATTCCCGCTGCAGCCGTGCGCGAGCCGCGAGCGGCAGCCTCGTTTGCCAATGACGCCGCCGGCGCGATGACCATTGCCGACGCCGACGATTGGCACGACCTGATTGCCGCCAGCGGGCTCAAGGGCCCGGCGCGCCTGCTCGCCGAGCACGCCGGTTTCATCGGCTATGCCGACGGCGTGCTCAGCCTGAGCCTGCCCGCAACCGACGAGCATCTGCGCGCCGCGCCGCTGGTCCAGAGGGTGGCCGACGCGCTGGCGCCGGTACTGGGCAGCGCGCCGCAGATCCGCTTCGAGTCGGCGGCGCAGCCGGTGGAGTCGCTCAGCGCGCGCAACGAGCGTGCGCGCGACGAGCGGCAAAGTGCGGCCGAAGCGGCATTCATGAGCGATCCGGACGTGCAGCGGCTGATCTCGCAACACGGCGCCCGGCTCGTGCCGGACTCGATCCGGCCGCTCGACGAGCCACACTGAGTCCGGCGCGAAATCCATTTTCACGTTGCCGCTTCGCCAGCGGCCGTCATCCGACCCGGGACGGACCCGTCCCGCCCAACGCAAAGGTAGAGGACATGCGCGGAAACATCGCCCAACTCATGCAGCAAGCGCAGAAGATGCAGGAAGACATGCAGCGTGCGCAGGAAGAACTCGGCCAGCTCGAGGTCACCGGCAATGCCGGCGGCGGCATGGTCAACATCACCCTGACCGGCCGCATGGAGTGCCGCAAGGTGCGCATCGACCCCAGCGTGCTGTCGGACCCGGAAATGGCCGAGGACCTGATCGCTGCGGCGTTCAACGACGCGGTCAACAAGGCCAATACCGCCTCCCAGGACAAGATGGGCGCGGCGACGGCGGGCATGCAGCTGCCGCCCGGGATGAAGATGCCGTTCTGATGCGCGCTCTCTGTCGATGAGCTCGCTGCTGGAACAACTGATCGACGCCTTCCGCGTGCTGCCCGGGGTCGGCCAGAAATCCGCGCAACGCATGGCCTACCACGTGCTCGAACGCGAGCGCGCGGGTGGACAGCGCCTGTCGGACGCACTGGCCGAAGCAGTCGAGAAGATCGGCCATTGCGCGCGCTGCCGCGACTTCAGCGAGACCGAGGTCTGCGCGACCTGCGCCAGCGCCTCGCGCGATGCCCATCAGCTGTGCGCGGTGGAATCGCCGGCCGACCGCCTGGCGATCGAGCAGGCCACCGGCTATCGCGGGCTGTACTACGTGCTGCAGGGGCGGCTGAGTCCGCTGGACGGCATCGGCCCGCGCGAGCTCGGGCTCGACCGCCTGGCCGCACGCCTGGCCGAAGGCGAGGTGGAGGAACTGATCATCGCCACCAACCCGACCGTGGAAGGCGAGGCCACCGCGCATTACCTGGCGCAGCTCGCGCGCCAGCACGGGGTACGGCCGAGCCGGCCGACGCACGGCGTGCCGCTGGGCGGCGAGCTGGAGTACGTCGACCGCGGCACCCTGTCGCATGCATTCGGCTCGCGCAGCGAGATGCCGGGTTAGAGCGGGTGGTGAAGCGGGAACGGGGAACAGGGAACGGAGAGAGCGTTAGCGATTCCGGGCCGCGATGCGGTCGGGCAGCGCAGAAGCCCCGTTCCCTGGAGCTGGGAATGGTGAAGCGGGAGGGGCTTTTTCACTCCCGCTCTTCATTCCCGCACTTAACTTCGCAACCAACACGACCTGCAGGGCACACCCCATGAGCGACACCATCTTCGACAGGATCATCCGCCGCGAGATCCCGGCCGACATCGTCTTCGAGGACGAGCACCTGATCGGCTTCCGCGACATCGCGCCGCAGGCGCCGGTGCACGTGCTGTTCGTGCCGAAGACGCCAATCGCGCGGCTCAACGACCTCACGCCGGCACACGCCGAGATCGTCGGCCGGCTGGCGGTGGCGGCGGCGGATTTCGCCAAGCAGGAAGGCTTCGCCGAGGACGGTTACCGGATCGTCATGAACTGCAACGAGCACGGCGGCCAGACCGTGTTCCAGATCCACCTGCACCTGCTCGCCGGCGCACCGTTGGGGCGGTTCGGCACGTCAAAGTAAGCCCAGACTGCAACTCACTCCTTCCGTACTGAGGTCCCTCCTTTGAAAAAGGAGGGTTGGGGAGGATTTGCTGTTGCTGTTGCTGAGCGCCGATCAAGAGCAAATCCCCCAACCCCCTTTCCAAAGGGGGCAAAAGCGGAGTCGGGGCGATCGGAATGCCCTGCAAAAAAGCGCCAGCGAACCCCGGCGCTTCTCTGCATCGCGAGGTCTTGCCACCAGCCCCGCCATGACCACGCAGAGCGCGTTCTCCTGCCTTTCTTACCTCCTCAGAGCTAGCGCAGTGAAGCGACTGCGCGGTGCCGCCGCCGGACTCACGCGTCAGTCGGGGCTGCCACCACCCCCACCACGGCCATGATGCCGGCGCCTCGTCACGTTGGCGGGATCGCGTACGGTCAGAGCTAACCACGCCCGCGGCGACGCGAGGTAAGCGGATAGTCAAAGTTGCTCAACTTTTGTTTATGAGGTCGTTGGCAGCTGCTACGTTGACACCATTCGCAGGGGGGGGGTAGCGTGTCTCACTCGAGGGTGCCTGGAGAAGCCTCCAAGGGTCATTCTGAGCGCAGCGAAGAATCTACTTTTGAGCCAAGATGCGCCAAAACAGGTTCCTCGCTGCGCTCAGAGCGACAGTTTTTGTCTGACATTCATAGGTTTTTCGAGTTCCCTTGAACGAGGTTGGATGAACGACGCTGCGAGCCAGCACTTTCCCACGGGAAAAAGGACTTACACATGGAACGACGTACCTTATCCAATATCAGCAAAGCTTTCGCGCTTGCATCGGTTATTTTTTTGTGTGGCTGTGGTCTTCAGGTACAGGGAGCGAATACGCAGATCAATATTAAACTATTCGACTTAATCGACATTAAGGCGAGCATTCTATGGAAAAGAGTGGAGCAGCAGCAAGGTTGGTTCGGCGTAGGAACGATGTCGACCGCGGCCTCGCAAAGCTTCATGCAGATTTCGGGAGAGAATGCATCCATCCCGAATCAGGAACTCCTAGTCACGATCGCAATTGAGGACGCTGCTGGCACGCTTATGGCCGCGAGGCAGTTCGACGCAACGGTGCGCTCGGGCAAGGCCAGCTTCAACAATGCAAACGCCGTAGAGCAGTGGTTGTCCCAATACGATCACCTCGAGCAGGGCAATCTTGCGGTTTTCGCTCCGGACATTGTAGTGAATCCTCCGCGTGAAGGTTACTACACCATCGAAAATCAGACCTATGTTGGCGGGGATGAAGTTGCGAGCGCCTCCGTGACGGGTTACGTGTCTGACGGTGGTGGTGACTGGCAGCCGCCCACCGATCCCTACTGATTCGCAGCACGCTCATGCCGACACGCACAGGTGTGCCGCGGGGTCGACTCGCGGCACACTTGGCCATGGTGGTATGCGTCGCCGGCGCCTTGGGGGCGTGCGCACATTCGCAACATCCGTCTATCGAGCTTCTCGAGCATGCAGATGAGGCATCCGCGTATACGGCTTTTGGTCTCGGATACGTTCCTGCGCTCGATGTTTATCGCCTGCGAACGCACTCCAGAATCAAGGGGCGGCTGTCAGGCGATCTGCACCTTGAGACGCTCGACAAGCTCGATGTCGGCAGCGCGCGGGATTCGGTGCGTTGGGAGATAACGGGTGCAAGCAGCTTGAATGTGGTGCAGCATCGCGATGTCATTTCAACGCAGATCAGGAACGCCAGCAACATCATCCGAGAATACGACTTGCTGGACGAAAGTCTCAGCCCGACCATCCGCGTTGTGCTGGTTCCGGCGGATCAGGAGATAGATGTCGTACACCAGTCGATCTTCAAGCGAAGTCCGAAATTCGAATTCTACGTATCGGTCGCCGGAGCGGGTTCCGAATTCGAAGACCACCTGATTTCCGGCACGTCGAACATCATTCACGAGCTGGTCCATTTCAAGTTTGCATATGAACGGACCGACAGGCCCGGGCGAGGCTCTGAAGCCCACTTGATCAACGGAGAGCTTGTCGCATCCGCAGTAGATGAGTGCGCACGCATGGATTCGGCCATCAATGCACACTCCGGACGCCCCGATATCATGTTGCCGCCATTGCCGAAGCGTGCGACCGGGGACGCAGCACTGCGTGAAATTCACGCGATGTACGGCCCGTCCGTCGTCGGGCAGGTGTTGGCGTATCACGCACTCTCCTCGATACCGAAAGAGTCAGGCAAAGTCCTGAGCGCCCAGGATGTGGAGCAGATTTATTCAGCATGCAAAAGCATGATTGAAAGCCCCGCCGACTATTGGTCCAGGGCGCTCGCCGGTGAGAAACTCATCCGCTGACCTCACCACCAGCCCCACCACGGCCACGGGGTCGGGCGGGTCACCACATCCACCCGGTCGCGGATCGGCCACAGGTAGATCACGTCGGCCTCGACCTGCGGGAAGCGGTAGTCGTACCCGCCGATCTGGCGGTTCTCGTAGCCGGTGATGCGGCCGGTGAAGGTGACCTCGCGGTTGCGCTCGAACAGCGCCGGGTCGTAGAAGCCCGTGCGGCAGGCGATGAAGCGGCCGCCGACGTCGTCGGTGGCCCAGTAGGGCCGCGCGTACAGGTTGAGGTCGGTCGACAGCATCTCGAAGCAGGTGCGGTTGTCCTGCGGCTCGACCTGCACGATGCGCCCACCCCAGCGCACCATCGCGCCGGTGCGGTCGGTTTCGGCGGCGTCGCGCGGGCTGATCTGGGCGAATTCGCCCTGCAGCGGCTGCGGCTGAGAGGCGCACGCGGCTAGCAGGGCGCTGGCGAGGGCGAGTAGGACCAATCGGGTGTTCATGGGCGACCTCCGTTGCGACGGAAACGAACCGGGCGGGGAAACTCCGGTGCGGGGCGATGCTGGCGGAGCGCAGCGAGCAGTTCGCGGGCGCTGCGTCGCCCCGCCTGATCGCGAGCGTAGCGCCAATCGCTGAAACGCCGGGTGAGCGTGCGCAGCTCGGCGGCGAGGTCCGGCCGGGCGCGGGCGACGCGTTCAGCCCAGTCGCTGGCAGACTCGTGCGGCTCGCGCATCAGCCCGAGCCGCGCGTAGCGGCGGTTCAAGCGTCGCCAGGCGCGCAGGACCGGATCGCGCTCGCGCTCGCCACGCTGGCTGAGCCATGCCATCCACAGCAACGCCAGCGCCGCGCACAGCGAGAACAGCGCGACCAGCCGCGCCGGCTCGAGATGCTCGATGCCCAACGGCTGCAGCAGCCGCTGCTGACGGCGGGCGTCGAAGCCGAGCACGAAATCATTCCAGCCGCGCCGCAGCCAGTCGCTCATGTCGAGCATCGGCGCCAGCCGGACGTCGCCGAACACACCGTCGCCGAACCAGCCACCGGAGCCCGGTGCACGATCGGCCAGGGTGTCGTAGATGCGCTCCGGCGCGACCGCCGCGGTCGGATCGACCCGCACCCACCCCGGTCCGTCGAGCCAGACCTCGGCCCAGGCGTGCGCGTCGGAGCGCCGCACCAGCCAGTAATCGCCGATCCGGTTGCGGTAGCCGCCGGCATAGCCGGTCACCACACGCGCGGGGATGCCGGCCGCGCGCATCAACACGACGAACGCCGAGCTGTAGTGCTCGCAGAACCCGGCCTGGTAGTCGAACAAGAACTCGTCGACCGCGTGGCGGCCGAGCAGCGGTGTGGTCAGGGTGTAGACGAACTCGCGCCGGACCCACCGCATCGCCCGCTCGACGATGGCGGCGTCATTGGTGCCGGCATCGGCGCGCCACTGCCGCCCCAGCGCCAGCGTGCGCGGGTTGTAGCCGGCCGGCAGCTCCAGCGCGGCGCGCCGCAGCACTTGCCCCAGTTCGGGCGCGTAGGCGAGGGGCGGTGAGGACTGCAGGCGCCAGCGGGTGACCGCGTTCATCGGCCGGCGCGTGTACAGCCCGTGGTCGAGCGACAGCCGGGCGCCCTCCGGCGCGGCCAGCGGCAGGTCCAGCGCGACCAGTTGGCGCTGCTCGGTCGGCTCGACCTCCATTTCGTAGTCCCAGCGCACCGCCGAGGGCTGCACCGGCGCCGGCGGAAGGTTGCGGAACCAGCGCGGCTGGGTCCAGGTGCGCCCGTCGAAATCCCACAGCACCGGACCGCGCCAGTACATCTGCGATCTCGCCGGGCTATCGCCGAAGAACCGGACCCGCAGCGCCGGCGAATCGTCGGTCATCAGGTCGACCCATTCGCCCGGCGCCATGGTGTCTGACAGCCCCGGCCGCGCCAGCGCGCGCTCGGGCACGCCCCACAATGGCGTGCTGAGCCGCGGGACCAACCAGAATGCGGCCAGCGCCAGCGGCAGTCCGATGGCCAGCAGGCGCCCGATCCCGGCCAGGCGATGGCGCATCGCCAGCGCGTTGACCGGCTCGCCGGTGGTCGATTCGACCAGCCGCTGCAGCGCCGCCAGCGCCAGCACCGCCGCGCCCAGGCCGAGCACCAGCGTCAGCGGTCCCTGGTCCAGCAGGAACGCCCCGAATGGCGCGAACAGGGCGAAGCCGACCAGGCTGCGGGCATCGCGCAGGGTGAAGGTTTCGGCGGGTTTGGCCGCCAGCATCGCCGCCAGCAGGGCGCAGCCGGTATCGCGGCCGACCGAGAAGCCGGTCAGGCTCAGCACGATGCCGACCAGCGCCAGCGCCACGAGCAGTCGCAGCCAACCGGGCAGAGGTCGCCGCCAGGCCAGTGCGGTGACGGTCAGCGCAGTTGCCAGGATCACGCCGCTCAGCGCCGGCGGCAACTGCAGCAGCAGCGGCAGCACGCACGCGCCGGCGGCCGCCAGTGCCCAGCGGCGGCTGGTCGCATCCAGGGTGAGGCGCAGGCCGCGGGCGAGCACCTCAGCCATGCGGCAACAGCGCCAGTGCGCGTAGGCAGACGTGTCGGTGGTGCGCGCCCTGGTCCGGGCCGAGCGCCGGGTGCGCGGGCAGGTTCAGCCGATAGCGCCGGCCGTCGCGTTCGGCCTCGTCGACCCACCGCGCCAGCCGCGCGATGCGCGCCTCGTAGGCCAGGCCGTGGGTCTCGCGCCAGTCCAGCACCACCTCGGCGCCGAGCGGCTGCTCGTACTCGCGCACCAGCAGGCCACCGCGGCGCGCGGAGGCCTTCCAGGCGATCGCGCGGCGCGAATCGCCGGTGCGGTAGCCGCGCAGGTGGTGGACGTCGTCGCCGCTGGGGTGCAGCCGGCGCTGTACATGGTCGCCCGCGCCGATCGGCAGCGGCGGCCCCTGCGGCTCGGGCGCGGGGTAGATCAACAGGGGCATCTCCGGCCAGACGTACGCGCATGCGCGCGCCAGCCCGAGCGGACGGGTGGTGGAAATGCGCAGCCGCGGCACGTCCAGCCAGCCGCGCTGCTGCGTCTGCAGGCTGATGCCGGCCTCGCCACGGCCACGCTCGAGGTCGAGCACGGTGGCGCCGGTGTCGATGCCGGTGCCGGTGCTGGCGTTGAGGTCGACCTGCAGGCCGCGCCGGATCCGTGCACTCGGCGCCTGCGCGTGCACCCGCACCAGCAACGGCGAACCGGCGGCGACCGGTTCGGCATCGATCGCGATCACCGCCAGTCCGCTCAGTTGCAGCTGCGCGGCGATCAGGCTGGCCAGCCCGGCGCCGGCCAGCAGCAGCGCCAGCAGCAGCGCCGGATTGTTGTTGTAGTTCAGCGCGCCGACCAGCATCGCGCCCAGCAGGAACGCATAGAACAGGCCGAATCCGGTCGGCAGCACGTATACGCGGTGTCGGTCGAACCGCGCCGGCAGGGCTTCGGGCTGGCGCGGATGCGCCCACCGCAGCAGGTGCTGGCGCAGCCGCATTGCGTTTGCGGCGATCATGCCTGCCCCCGCGACGCCCTGCCGGTCTGCAGTCCGAGCATGCCGCTCAGTCCACCGGCACCGCGTGCAGGATCGCCTTGGCCAGCGCGGCATCGCTGCCGGCGTCGCTATCGGCGACTAGGCGGTGTGCCGCAACCTGGTTGAACAGGGCCTGCACGTCTTCGGGCAGCACATGGGCACGGCCGAGCAGCATGGCGTAGGCCCGCGCCGCGCGCAGCAGCGCCAGCCCGGCGCGTGGCGACAGGCCGACCCGCACGCCCGGATGCCGCCGGCTGCGCGCCAGCAACGCCTGCACGTAGCCGACCAGCGCCTCGCTGACGTGCACCGCATTGACCGCCTGGCGCGCCGCGAGGACCTGCTCGGCGTCGAGCAGCGCGGTGGTCCGGGCGATCATGTCGCGCCGGTCGGCACCGGCCAGCAGGTCGCGCTCGGCCGCCTCGCCCGGGTAGCCCAACGCCAGGCGCAGCAGGAAACGGTCGAGTTGCGAGTCGGGCAGGGGGTAGGTCCCCGAGAGGTCGACCGGGTTCTGGGTGGCGATCACGAAGAACGGATCGGGCAGCGCATGGGTGATGCCGTCCACGGTGACCTGGTGCTCGGCCATGGCTTCCAGCAGGGCGCTCTGGGTGCGCGGCGGCGCGCGGTTGATCTCGTCGGCCAGCAGCACCTGGGCGAACACCGGCCCGCGGTGGAACTCGAACCGCCGCGCCTGCGGATCGAACACCGATACGCCCACGACATCGGCCGGCAACAGGTCGGAGGTGAACTGCACCCGCTGGAACCCCAGTCCCAGGGTTGCCGCCAGCGCATGGGCCAGGGTGGTCTTGCCAAGCCCCGGCAGGTCCTCGATCAGCAGGTGACCGCTCGACAGCAGCGCGACGAACGCCAGGCGCACCTCGTGCGGCTTGCCCAGCACCAGCGCGTTGACCTGGGCCTGGGCGTCGTCAAGGGCGGTGCGCACGCCATCGGGTAGCATGCGCGCGGTCGAAGGAGATGCCGCCATCTGGATCAATCCCTTTATCGTTTGGGCGAGTTTAGCGAGGTGGCTGGTCGATGCGGGATGAGCTGTCGGCACGACGCCTGTTCTGGGCGCTGTTCGCCACCTTGCTGCTGGTCAAGGCGGTGGTGGCGATGCGCTTGCCGTTGTTCGTCGACGAGGCGTTCTACTGGTTGGAGGGGCAGCGGCTGGCAGCCGCGTATTCCGACCTGCCGGGGCTGACGGCGTGGCTGATCCGCATCGGCGTGGAGCTCGGCGGCAATCATCCGTTCGCGGTGCGCGCGCCGTTCCTGCTCATCGCCACGCTGCTGCCCCTGCTGGTGGTGCGCATCACCACGCGCGAGTACGGCCCATCGCACGGGTGGCAGGCCGGCAGCCTGGTCCTGCTGCTGCCGCTGGCCGGTACGCTGGGGCTGATGGCGCTGCCGGATGCCGCGATGGCGCTGGCGACGCTGCTGTGTATCGACGCCGGTGCGCGGCTGCTGCGCCGCGTCGATGCCGGCGCCGCACTGGAGCTCGCCCTCGGGCTGGCGATCGGTGCACTCAGCCACTACCGCTTCATCGCGGTGATCGGGGTTGGCTTCGTCGCGCTGCTGCTGCTGCCCGAAGGCCGCCGCATCCTGCGCGACATGCGCGTGTTGACCGCGGTTGCGTTCGGCGCCGCCGCCTGGGCGCCGCTGGTGGCGTGGAACCTGGACAACGCCGATGCCGGCCTGCGCTTCCAACTGGTCGACCGGCACCCCTGGGCGTTTCATACCGAAGGCCTGTGGTTCATTGCGATCCAGGCGCTGCTGGTCACGCCGCTGCTGTTCGCGGCGCTGCTGGCCGGTGGGTGGCGCGGTCAGCGCAGCACCGTGCCGGCCTCGCGCTACTTCGCGCTGACCGGCTCGCTGGTGGTGCTGGGCTTCTTCGTACTGGGTTTCTTCGCCGATACCGAGCGGGTCAGCTTCCATTGGCCGCTGCCTGGCTACCTCGCGCTGCTGCCGCTGCTGCCGGCGCTGCTGGCGGCGTGGCCGGGCTGGGCGCGCCGCCTGACCTGGATTACCGCCGCGCTCGGGCTGGTCGCGACGCTGGGCTACTACGTGGCGGTTTCGGTGCCGGAGCTGCGCGCACGCGCGGCGTCGGAAAAATGGTACCCGTCCAATTTCGCCGGCTGGGACCGGCTGGCCCAGGCGGTGCGTGACGAACTCGCCGACATGCCGGCGGACACGCAGGTGGTCGCCGACAATTTCAAGCTGGGCGCCGAGCTGGGTTTCGCGCTGGACGATGCATCGATCCCGGTGCTCGACCACCCCCTCAACCATCGCCACGGCCGTGCACCGCAGTTGCGCCTGTGGGGCCTGCAGACGCCGGGCCGCCAAGCCTGGGGCGATGCGCCGGTGCTGCTCGTGGTCGGCGCCAGCGAGGTCTCCTACAAGCACCTGTTGCGGCATTTCCATGCGCTGTGCGCAATGGTCGGGCCGCTGCCGCCACCGCGGGTGCTGAACGTCGACCACGGGCGCCAGCGGTTCCTGTTATTCAGGCTCCACCAGCCGCGCAACGGCCAGTGCGTCGCCCCGGCCATGGCCTGGATCGACACTCCGGCCGCAGGCGCGGTGGTGCCGCGCGACTTCGAACTGGCCGGCTGGGCGTTCAAGGAGGGCGTCGGGCTGGAGAAGGTCGAGGTGCTGCTGGACGGCGAGGTGCTCGGGCCGGTCCGATACGGCCTGGCGAGCCCCGGCGTGCAGGCGTTCTGGCAGATATCCAACGATCCGCAGCATCCGGCGGTGGGCCTTCGCAGCCGCCTCGACCTGGGCGACATCGAGCCGGGCCGCCATTGGCTGGGGCTGCGGCTGTACGGCCGCGACGGCAGCATCGAGGACTGGCCGGAGCAGCCCATTTTGATCGAGGATTGATTGATCGAGGACTGACGCGATCGCCCGATGAACGGCCGAGCGGCATGCGGTCAGGGCAGCGCGAAGCCCGCCTCGCGCAGCAGCCTGGCCGTGGCGATCAGCGGCAGGCCGATCAGGGCGGTCGGGTCTTGCGACTCGATCGCCTCGAACAGGCTGATGCCGAGCCCTTCGGCCTTGAAGCTGCCGGCGCACTCGTAGGGTTGTTCGGCGTCGGCGTAGCGGGTGATTTCATCGACCTGCAGCGTGCGGAAGCACACGCAGGTGGTGTCGAGTGCGGTGAAGACCCGCGTGGGATGGCCACCGGTTTCGCCGCGCATCACGCATACGCCGGTGCGGAACCGCACCGCACGGCCCGACATCGCGCTCAGCTGCGCGATCGCGCCGTCGCGCCCGGCGGGCTTGCCGATCGGCTGGCCGTCGAGTTCGGCCACCTGGTCCGAGCCGATCACCCAGGCGCCCGGGTGTTCGGCCGACACCGCGGCGGCCTTGGCGGACGCCAGGCGTTCGGCCAGGGCGGAGGGGGTCTCGTCCGGCCGCGGCGTCTCGTCGGTGTGCGGCCGCGCGGTATCGAACGGCAGTCGCAGGCGGCCCAGCAACTCGCGTCGGTAGATCGAGGTGGAGGCCAGGATCAGCCGGCTCGTGCCCGCATCGTTCATTCTCGAATTGTCCGCCTGCGGCAGCTCACGGGCTGGGCGCGCGGGCGCGCTCGATCCTGGACAACTGCAGTTCGATCCGGCCGCGCGCGGCGTCGATCTCGGCGCGGACCTCGGCGAGCTGGTCGATACTGGCCGCCTGGCCGTGATCACGCAGCCACAGCCGCTGCCGCAGCATCTCGCGCATCGCGTCGCGCACCGGATCGTCCACGTAGTCGCCCGCCACCGCCTCGATCTCGTCGCGGGCGACCCTGAGCCGGTCTTCCAGCGCATCGGCGGCGTCCAGCACCGCCCGGACCGCATGCTGTCGTCCCGCGCGTCGGCTGGCTGAACGGCTGCGCAGCATGAACACCACGCTTGCAGCGATCATCAGGATTGCCGCCGAGATGAGAAGAGCCCAGGTGGTGGTCACGAGGCCGGATGGTATGGGTGAGCCCGCAGTCTGCCGCGCAGGCCGGGGTCGGGGCAAATCGCCCTGACCGGACGCCCCGGCGCGCACGGCAACACCCGCGCTGCAAGGTTTGACAGGAAAGGGAGGCATCCCTAACATTCTCCGGCTTATGTCCGCTGACGTGCCAAATACGCGGCTGCCCGATCAGCTGGATGCCTGGCGCCTGGTGACGGCGCGGCGCGGGGTCGAGGGCCGCCTGCCGTTGTCGTCGCTGACGCGGCTGGGCGGCAGCCTGGTCGATGGCGAGGGCGAGGTGGTCTACGCACTCGATTTCGACAAGGATGCGGTGCTGCAGGTGCCTTACGCGGAACTGCGGATCCAGGCCAGCCTGCCGCTGCTGTGCCAGCGCAGCCTGCAGCGGTTCCTGTTTCCGGTGGATATCGTGCAGCGTCTGGGGCTGATCCGGGACGAGGCGGACGAAGCCGCGCTGCCGGAGGGTTACGAGCCGCTGCTGATGCCGGAGGACGGCATGCTGCAGCCGGCCGAGGTGGTCGAGGACGAGTTGATCCTGGCCATCCCGGTGGTGCCGATCATGCCGGGCACCGAAGCGATGGAGCGCGACTGGCCGGCCGAGGAGGCCGAGTTGGAGCGGGTCCACCCGTTCGCGGCGCTGTCGGCATTAAAGAAAGACAAACCCGGCTAGACGCATCGCGGCTAGGCGAAACACGACCAGGTGGCGGGAGTGGTCAGCGGCAATGGCCGCGGCACCTCGTCACACGATCCATCCAAACATCGCCATTCAAACATCGCCCATCGCGGCACCGCCATCCAGGCATCAACCCGAACCAGATTTTTCTTGGAGCAACACCATGGCAGTCCAGAAGTCCCGCGTCTCCCCGTCCAAGCGTGGCATGCGCCGCGGCCACGATTCGCTGACCAGCAAGCAGCTGGCGACCGATCCGACCACCGGCGAAACCCACATCCGCCACCACGTCACCGCCGACGGTTACTACCGCGGCAAGAAGGTGATCGAGACCAAGTCGGCTATCGTCGACGACGAATAAGCGGCGGGGTCGCCGGCGGCAGGCCGTGGATGGCATGCTCGCCGCACCCTCGACTTGCCCGAAGCGCGTTGTGCGGGCAGACCAGTGGCCGGGAGGCGCCGCGATCCGTGCGGCCCTTGGCGCTGGGGTGGCGCAGGTCGCTTCCGGCGGCTGCCGTCGGAGAAGTTGTCGCCAGCGTGCTGGCGGTCCTGTAACGACCCGCTGCGGGAGTGGTGATGACAGATCGTGCAGTAAATGAGCGTCCGGCAACCGGGTCGGCAGCCGTTGGACAGGCCGCTGACCGGAAGCCCTGGTCGCGGATCGCCGGCACCGGCAGCTACCTGCCGGAAAAGGTGCTGACCAACGCCGACCTGGCCCAGTTCGTCGATACCAGCGACGAATGGATCGCGGCGCGCACCGGCATCCGCGAGCGCCACGTTGCCGCCGAAGGCGAGACCACCGGCGACCTGGCCTATCACGCCTCGGTGCGTGCGCTCGAAGCGGCCGGCGTGGACGCTGCGGAGCTCGACCTGATCGTGCTCGGCACCACCACCCCTGATCTCATCTTCCCCTCGACCGCCTGCCTGCTGCAGCATCGGCTCGGCGCCAACGGCTGCCCCGCGTTCGACGTCAACGCAGCCTGCTCGGGCTTCATCTATGCGCTGACGGTGGCCGACAAGTTCATCCGTTCCGGCGCGGCCAAAACTGCGCTGGTGGTCGGCTCGGAGACGCTGACGCGGATGCTCGACTGGTCCGATCGCGGCACCTGCGTGCTGTTCGGCGACGGCGCCGGCGCGGTCGTGCTCAAGGCCGATGACGAGACCGGCGTGCTCAGCACCCATCTGCATGCCGACGGCGGCAAGAAGGAGCTGCTGTGGAATCCGGTCGGCGTCTCGGTCGGGTTCAAGCCCGAGGAGCACAACGCCGGGGTCAAGGTGCTGATGACCGGCAACGAGGTGTTCAAGCACGCGGTCAAGGCGCTCGATTCGGTGGTCGAGGAGACCCTGGAGGCCAACGGCCTGGATCGCCACGACATCGACTGGCTGATCCCGCACCAGGCCAACCTGCGCATCATCGAGGCCACTGCCAAGCGGCTGGACATGCCGATGGAACGCGTGATCGTCACCGTCGACCGGCACGGCAACACCTCCTCGGGCTCGGTGCCGCTGGCGCTGGACGAGGCGGTGCGTTCGGGCCGGGTGCAGCGGGGCCAGTTGCTGCTGCTGGAAGCCTTCGGCGGCGGCTTCACCTGGGGCTCGGCGCTGCTGCGCTACTGAGCGCGGGCGGGAGGGGGCTCGACCCGCCTGCGTGAAACAACTAGCCAAGGCTTCCGTCGCGCCCCACGCGCCGGCGCATCATACGGACCGGTACAGACGTTGACGCGCATTCACTCGTATCATGTCGCGTTCTCTTACACAGGGGCTGCCGAGTGAGCGACACGCGCACCGATCCACAGCGCACCGATCCACAGCTGGCTTTCGTGTTCCCCGGGCAGGGCTCGCAGTCGATGGGCATGCTGGCGGAGCTCGCGCAGGCGCATGCCGTGGTTGCCGAGACGTTCGCCGAAGCCAGCCAGGGCGCCGGCGCCGATCTATGGGCGCTGAGCCAGGCGGGGCCGGAAGAGCAACTCAATCGCACCGAGTTCACCCAGCCGGCGCTGCTCGCGGCAGGCGTGGCGGTGTGGCGGCTGTGGCTGGCCCGCGGCGGCGTGCAGCCGGCGCAACTGGCGGGACACAGCCTCGGCGAATACAGCGCGCTGGTCGCGGCCGGCACGTTGTCGCTGCACGATGCGGCGCGGCTGGTGCGGCTGCGCGGTCAACTGATGCAGGACGCTGCACCCGCCGGCACCGGAGCCATGGCAGCGGTGCTCGGCGCCGAAGAGGCGCTCGTGCAGGAAGTCTGCGACTCGGTGTCGGGCAAGGAGGTCGTGGTGCCGGCCAACTACAACTCGCCGGGCCAGATCGTGATCGGCGGACACGCCGCCGCGGTCGAGACGGCGCTGACCCAATTGGCCGAGCGCGGCGTGAAAAAGGCGGTCAAGCTCGCGGTCAGTGTGCCCTCGCATACGCCCTTGATGCGCGAGGCGGCCAAGCGGCTGGCCGAGGCCATGGCCGACCTCGACTGGCAGGCGCCCCGTCTGCCGGTGGTGCAGAACGTCGATGGCCAGGTGCACGAGGGCGTCGAGGCGATCCGTGATGCGCTGGTGCGCCAGCTCCACCTGCCGGTGCAGTGGACCGGTTGCGTGCAGGCGCTGGCCGCGGGTGGCGCGACCCGCATCGCCGAGTGCGGCCCCGGCAAGGTGCTGACAGGTTTGGTCAAGCGCATCGACAAGTCGGTCGAGGCGCGCGCGCTGGGCACTCCATCGGATTTCGAGGCTGCGCTTGCCGAGTGGAAGGGCTGAAAACTTTTTCGACGCGGATCAACGCGGATAAGAAACGCGGATAGAGCTCGTTGCGGATAGAGCTTTTTCTTGTTCTCTGCTTTTGGTCTGCCTTGATCCGTCTACATCCGCGTTGATCCGCGTCAAACGCTTCCGAGTGTCGAATGTTTAGAAAGGAGAAACCATGAGTCTTCCGTTGCAGGGCGAGATTGCGCTGGTCACCGGCGCCAGCCGCGGCATCGGCGCGGCGATCGCCGATGAGCTGGCGTCCCTGGGTGCCACGGTCATCGGCACCGCGACCTCCGAGGGCGGCGCGAGCGCGATCGGTGAGCGTCTGTCCGGTCACGGCGGCCACGGCCGGATGGTCGATGTCTCGGACGCGGCATCAATCGAGGCGCTGATCGATGGCATCGGCAAGGAGATCGGGCCGATCTCGATCCTGGTCAACAACGCCGGCATCACCCGCGACAACCTGCTGATGCGGATGAAGGACGAGGACTGGCAGGCGATCCTCGACACCAACCTGACCAGCGTCTTCCGCACCAGCAAGGCGGTGATGCGTTCGATGATGAAGGCGCGCAAGGGCCGCATCATCAACATCGCCTCGGTGGTCGGCGTGACCGGCAACGCCGGGCAGGCCAACTACGCGGCGGCCAAAGCCGGCATCATTGCCTTCAGCAAGTCGATGGCGCGCGAGATCGGCAGCCGCGGCATCACGGTGAATGTCGTGGCGCCGGGCTTCATCGACACCGACATGACTCGCGCGCTGCCGGAGGACGCCCGGAACGGCCTGCTCGGCCAGATCGCCCTGGGCCGACTCGGCGAACCGGCCGACATCGCGCGCGCGGTGGCGTTCCTGGCCGGGCCGGCCGCAGCCTACATCACTGGCGAGACCTTGCACGTCAACGGCGGCATGTACATGCCGTAGTCGTCGTGCTGGCTGTAAGCGGTTGAAGGTAAAGGGCTTTCATCGATACCTGTGGGTGCCCCGGTTCAACTGGACCTTCAACCGGAGTTTTCCGATTAAACTATTCCATCGAAAAATCCCTCCCGGGAGGAGTGAACACCCATGAGCAGCATCGAAGAACGCGTCAAGAAGATTGTGGTCGAACAGCTGGGCGTCAAGGAAGAAGAGGTCACGAACAACGCCTCGTTCGTTGACGACCTGGGCGCGGACTCGCTCGATACCGTCGAACTGGTGATGGCGCTGGAGGAAGAGTTCGAGTGCGAGATCCCGGACGAGGAAGCCGAGAAGATCACCTCGGTGCAGCAGGCGATCGACTACGTCAAGGCGCACGTCAAGTCGTAAGCGCGGCGGACGGGAGTGGCTTCGTGCCGTCTCCCGCAACGCCACACCGGGGCCGCATTGCGGCCCCGCGTGTTTAGGGTGCAGTGCCTGCAGCGGGGTTGCTTGCGCTTGGGCATCGGCCCCAGCGCCCGCCTGTCACCCGCTGGAAGCAGCGTGCTGTCCCGGTCAACGTGTCCAACCTGTGCCAAGCCGGCATACCGGCCTGGCGTCCGAAGCTGGAGTTTTCCATGTCGAATCGTGCTGCCTCCAACCGGCCTGCTTCCAGGCGCGTAGTCGTCACCGGCCTAGGCATCGTCTCGCCGCTGGGCAATGACCTGGCCAGCAGCTGGGACGGCATCGTCAATGGCCGCTCCGGCATTGGTCCGATTACCCATTTCGACGCGTCCGCCTTCACCACTCGCATCGCCGGTGAAGTGCGCGACTTCGACATCACCCGCTGGGTGTCGCCGAAAGACGCGAAGAAAATGGAGGAGTTCATCCACTACGGCGTGGCCGCCTCGATGATGGCGCTGCAGGATGCAGACCTGACGGTCGAGGACTCCAACGCCGAACGCATCGGCGCGCTGATCGGTTCGGGCATCGGCGGATTGCTCGGCATCGAGGAGCAGACGACAAAGTTCAACGCCGGCGGCCCGCGCAAGATCTCGCCGTTCTACGTGCCCAGCACCATCATCAACATGTTGCCGGGGCAGGTATCGCTGCTGACCGGCATCAAGGGGCCGAATTTCTCCGCGGTCTCCGCCTGCGCCACCTCCAACCATTCCATTGGCATGGCGATGCGCATGATCCAGTACGGCGACGCCGACGTGATGATCGCCGGCGGTGCTGAGCGTGGCTCCTCGCCGACCTCGGTCGGTGGTTTCTGCGCAATGAAGGCGATGTCCACCCGCAACGACGACCCAACCGGCGCAAGCCGCCCGTGGGACAAGGACCGCGACGGCTTCGTGCTCGGCGACGGCGCCGGCATCCTGATCCTGGAGGAGTTCGAACGCGCCAAGGCCCGCGGTGCGCGCATCTATTGCGAGCTTGCCGGGTTCGGTGCCACCTCGGACGCGTTCCACATGACCGCGCCGAGCGACAACGGCGAGGGCCCGGCGCGCTGCATGGCGGCCGCATTCAACGATGCCGGGATCAACCCCGACGAGATCGGCTACCTCAACGCGCACGGCACTTCGACCCCGCTGGGCGATCTCGCCGAGACGCTGGCGATCAAGCGCGCGCTTGGCGATCACGCCTACAAGACCATGGTCAGTTCGACCAAATCGATGACCGGGCACCTGCTCGGTGCCGCTGGCGGCGCCGAGGCGATCTTCTCGGTCATGGCGCTGCACACCGGCATCATCCCGCCGACAATCAACCTCGACCAGCCCGGCGAAGGTTGCGACCTGGACTACGTGCCCAACATCGCACGCGAGGTGGAGGTGGACGTCGCGGTGTCGAATGGCTTCGGCTTCGGTGGCACCAACGGCACGCTGGTGTTCAAGCGGATTTGATGACGGGCTCCGTGGGTCTCGAGCCGTGCTACCGGTTTTCGTGTTCGTCGTTCCCGCGGAGGTGGGAATCTGGAGTGCTGTCCGAAACATCAGTTCAATTTTTCGGGTTGGCTCGGACGGCGGAAGCAAGATCAAGGTCAAGAGCTTTCGCCTTTGGCGAGTGACTTTCTTTGGAGGGCCAGTCCGACTGGATTCCCTTCGGTCAAAAGTAACCAAAGAAAGGCCCTTCCTCGACACTTCAAACACCTCGTCGTGTAGGCGACGCGGGGATTTTCCGACTCGGCTTCCTGCCTCGGTCGGAAAACGGCGCACATCCATGTGCACCGCCCCTTCGGGGTCTGTGGAGGCGCGATGTGAATCGATTAGCGTTCGACGGCAACGGCAACGGCAACGGCAATCGCGCTGTGGGAGCTTCGCCAATCGCGTTCGCGGAGATGGCGGCCAAGGCTGCCTGAAAAACTTTTCATGCTGCTGACCCGCGCACTACCTTCGACGTTCGATCTGCTCGACCTGCATCGGTCGGCTCCGTTGCGCTATCCGATGTTGCTCGAATCCAGTGCTCATGGCACCGCGCAGGGGCGCTGGGATCTGTTGCTCGTGGCGGGCGGAGAGTTGCTTCGGCTCGATGCCGACAGCCGGACGCGCGATCAGGATGGTCGCAGCGTCGATGGCGATTTTCTCGATGCGCTCGACCGCGCATGGCAGGCGCAGCGCACCGCGCGCGACGAGCCGCGTTGGCCGTTTCGCGGAGGTTGGGCCTTGTTGCTCGGCTACGAACTCGCCGCCCAGATCGAGCCGGTGCTGCGGTTGCCGAAGGCGCCAGGCACGCTACCGGTCGCACTGGCGCTACGCTGCCCGGCCGCGGTGCTGCGCGACCACGCCACCGGTGACTGCATCGCGATCGCCGAACCGGCGCACGCGGGCTTGCTCGACACCATCGAGCTCGACCTGGCCGCGGTCGGCGGACTGACGCCCCTGCCGCAGTGGCATCCGCCATTGACGCTCGAGGAGGACGCGCCGCAGCGTTACACCGACGCGGTGGCGCGCGTGCTCGAGTACCTCGCCGCGGGCGATGTGTTCCAGACCAATCTTTCGCGCGGCTGGCGCGCCGGGTTCGATGCGCCGCTGCAGCCGGCCTCGCTGTTCCAGCGCCTGCGCGACAATAATCCGGCGCCGTTCGCCGGCGTGTTCGCGGGCACGGGCTGGGCGGTGGTCGGCGCCTCACCGGAGCGCCTGGTGTCGGTGCGCGGCGACGTGGTCGAGACCCGGCCGATCGCCGGTACCCGGCCGCGTTCGCCCGGCGACGACGACATCGCCCGCGTGCAGGAGCTGATCGGCCATCCCAAGGAGCGCGCCGAGCACGTGATGCTGATCGACCTGGAGCGCAACGATCTGGGCCGCGTCTGCACGCCGGGCAGCGTCGAGGTCGACGAGCTGATGACGGTGGAGAGCTACGCCCACGTGCACCACATCGTCAGCAACGTGCGCGGCCGCCTGCGCGATGGGGTGACACCCGGCGCGGTGATCCGCGCGACGTTTCCCGGCGGCACCATCACCGGCTGTCCCAAGGTGCGTTGCATGCAGATCATCGCCGAGCTGGAGGGCGAGGGCCGCGGCGCCTACACCGGCGCGATGGGCTGGCTCAACCGCGACGGCGACCTCGACCTCAACATCCTGATCCGCAGCGCCGAGCTCGAGGAGGGCGCCTCCGGCGGCAGCGAGCTGCGCTTCCGCACCGGCGCCGGCATCGTGGCCGACTCCGATCCACGGCGCGAACTCGAGGAAACCCGCGCCAAGGCGCGCGGCATGCTGCGTGCACTGGGGGTGGGCGAGTGACCGGCCGCATCTTCGTCGGCACCCAGGAGGTCACGTGGCTGCCGCAGCACGACCGCGGCTTCGCCTACGGCGACGGCCTGTTCGAGACGATGCGTGCGCATCGCGGCGCGCTGCCGTGGTGGGACGCACACTGGGCGCGTCTGGCGCTCGGCGCCGAGCGGCTGCGGCTGGCCTTGCCACCGCAGGCGCTGGTCCAGGCCGAAGCGGAGCGCCTGCTCGACGGCGGCGACGGCGTGCTCAAGCTGATCCTCAGCCGCGGCGCGGGCGGGCGCGGCTATGCGCCGCCGGCCGATGCGTTGCCGACCTGGACCTTGTCGCGGCATCCGGCGCCGGAGCCGCTGCTGCACGATCTTTCGCTGCGCTGGTGCGATACCCGGCTTGCACTGCAGCCGGCGCTGGCCGGCATCAAGCACTGCAACCGGCTGGAACAGGTACTGGCACGCGCGGAGTGGGACGATGCCGCGGCGGCCGGGCGCGACGCCGACGAGGGCCTGATGTGCAGCACCGCCGGTGACGTGGTCTGCGCGACCGCGGCCAACCTGTTCGTGCTGCACGGCGCGTGCTGGAGCACCCCGCTGATCGATCGGTGCGGCATCGCCGGCGTGTGCCGCGCATGGGCGATCGGGCAACTGCAGGCCGAGCAGCGGCGGATCGCGAAGACGGATGTCGAGACCGCCGATGCGGTTTTCCTGTGCAATGCGGTGCGCGGTATCCTCGGCGTCGCCCGACTGGCCACGCGCAGCTGGTCGCCGCATCCGCAGGTCGCCGCGCTGCAGCGTGAGCTTGGCACCCGACATCCCGCATTCCTCATCGGCAAGGAGCTGTCATGAGCCGTCCCCGCAAACGCCGCCTGGGTCTCGTGCTCCTGGTCCTGTTCGTGGGCCTGTCGCTGGTCGCCGCCGCGGCCGCTTTCGTGCTGTGGCAGCGCTACGCCGCGTTCGCCGACGCTCCGCTTTCCAGCATCCAGGAGAACCAGAGCGTGCTGATCGAACATGGCGATTCGCTGCCGGTGGTGTTGCGCAAGTTGCGCGACGCCGGCGTGACCGAGGGCGAGGCGCTGCAGTGGCGGGTACTGGCACGCGAGCTCGGCGCCGATGGCCGCCTGCAGGTCGGTGAATACGCGCTGGTGCCGGGCAGCTCGCCGCGCGAGCTGCTGCTGGCGATGCGCGAGGGGAAGGTGGTCTACCACCGCCTCACCATCGTGGAGGGCTGGAACATCCGCGAGCTACGCGCCGCGCTCGCGCGCGCAGAGCCGCTGGAGCAGGAGGCGGACCAGCTCGACGATGCCGCGCTGATGGAAGCACTCGGCCATCCGGGGCAGCACCCCGAAGGCCGCTTCCTGCCCGAGACCTACCTCTACACCGGCGGCGACAGCGACCTGGACATCCTCCAACGCGCGCACCAGGCGATGGCCAGGGCGCTCGATGCGGCCTGGCAGCAGCGCGACCCGGAGATCGCGCTGGAGACGCCCGAAGAGTTGCTGATCATGGCCGCGATCGTGGAGAAGGAAACCGGCATCGGGGCCGAGCGCGCGCGCATCGCCGGCGTGTTCGACCGCCGCCTTCGGATCGGCATGCGCCTGCAGACCGATCCGACCGTGATCTACGGCATCGGCGAGAGTTACGACGGCAACATCCGCCGCAGCGACCTGGCCACCGATACGCCCTACAACACCTACACCCGAGACGGACTGCCGCCGACGCCGATTTTTATGCCGGGGGTGGATGCACTCCACGCGGTCGCCAATCCGGCCGATGGCGACGCGCTGTATTTCGTCGCCATCGGTGACGGCAGCGGCCGCCATGTGTTCTCGCGCACGCTGGCCGAACACAACGCTGCGGTGCGCCAGTACGTGCGCCGGTATCGCCAGAACCTGCGGTCGCAGAGCCCGCAATGAGCCTGCAGGCCTGTGCGCGGCTGGTGACGCTGGAAGGCGGCGAGGGCGCCGGCAAGTCGACGGTGCTCGCAGCCCTGCGCGCGACGCTGGAGGTGCGCGGCCACGAGGTGGTCTGCACCCGCGAGCCGGGCGGCACCCCCTTGGCCGAGCAGATCCGCGACTTGTTGCTCAATACACCGACCGGGGGGGCGCAGCACGAGCCGCCGTCGGCCGACACCGAGCTGCTGCTGATGTTCGCCGCGCGCGCCCAGCTCGTGCGCGAGACCATCCTGCCGGCGCTGCAGCGCGGCGCCTGGGTCATCAGCGACCGCTTCACCGACGCCAGCTACGCCTACCAGGGCGCGGCGCGCGGCGGCGATGCCGGCTTCATCTCGACGCTGGAACGGCAGGTGGTGGGCATTACGCCGGGATTGACGCTGCTGCTGGACGTGCCGGTGCCGGTCGGCCTGAAACGTGCGCGTGGCCGCGGTGCCGCCGACCGGATCGAGGGCGAGCACGAGGTTTTTTTCGAGCGCGTGCGTGCCGCCTACCTGCAGCGCGCGGCCGGCGAGCCACGGCGCTTCCGTGTGGTCGACGCCAGCCTGGACATCGATGCGGTCAGCACCCAGGCCGTGGCGCATCTGCAGGCGCACATGGACGCGCTGCCATGAGCGATCCCATCGGCTCCCCCGCTTTCGCGCCCTGGCAGCAGCGCGTATACGAGCATGCCGCCGCCGCGCTCGATGCCGGCCGGCTCGGCCACGGGCTGCTGTTCTGCGGACCGGCGCAGCTGGGCAAGCGCGTGGTGGCCGAGCGCCTCGCCCAGCGGCTGCTGTGCACCGAGCGCGGTGGCGATGGCGAGCCGTGCGGCGCGTGCCGCGGCTGCCGCCTGTTCGCCAGCCGCAGCCAGGTCGATCCACCGCAGTTGCGCCCGGACGGGTCGCTGGCGCATCCATTCGGCCATTCCGGTCATCCGGATCTGGACTTCCTCGGCTACGAGTTCAACCAGAAGGCGAAACCGCCGAAGCTGCGCAGCGAGATCGTGATCGAACAGATCCGCCGGCTCTCCGAACAGATGGCGCTGACGCCGCAGTACGGCGGCGCCAAGATCGCGATCATCGACCCCGCCGACGCGATCAACCACGCCGCGAGCAATGCGCTGTTGAAGACGCTCGAAGAGCCCGTGCCAAGCCGCTACCTGTGGCTGGTCAGCGCGCAGCCGGCGCGGCTCTCGGCCACCATCCGCAGCCGGTGCCAGCGCATCGAGTTCCGCCTGCCGCCGCGCGCGGAAGCACTTGCCTGGCTGCGTCAGTCGCATCCGGAGCCCGTCGCCGCCGAGGCGCTGGAGGCGGCACGCGGCCACCCGGGCCTGGCCGCGGAATGGCTGCGGGGCGAGGGCCTGGCCCTGCGTCGGGAGGTGGCATCGGACCTGGCGAAGCTGGCCCGAGGCGAGGTCGGTGCGGTAGAAACCGCGCAGCGCTGGGCCGCCAACGCCGATGCCGCCTTGCGCTTGCGCCACGCGGCCGATCTGGCCCTGGCCGAAGCCTCCGAACGCTTGACCGACCCCGCGCGCGCGCGCAGTCTGGCGGCCTGGTTCGATCGTGCGAACCGGACCCGGGACCTGCTGCGCACCACGGTGCGTGCGGACCTGGCCATCGTCGAGCTGTTGATGTTCTGGCGCGGCGGCGATACCCGCCGCAGCGTGAGCGGGGGCCCGGACACGGGCGGTGTTTGAACCGGGAGTTTCACTGATGACAGCAGCAGGTGGGGCACGGCAGGGCATCCTGTCGATGGCGGTAAAAGACAAGGCAGCGCTGTACAACGCCTACATGCCGTATCTGAAAAGCGGCGGCATTTTCGTCGCGACGCCGAAGCGCTACTTCCTCGGCGATGAAGTCTTCCTGCTGCTGACCCTGCCCGAGTCCAGCGAACGCCTGCCGGTCGCCGGCAAGGTGGTCTGGGTGACCCCGGCCGGCGCCCAGGGCAACCGCCCTGCGGGTATCGGCGTGCAGTTCGGCGACACCGCTGAGGGCGAGAACGTCAAGGGCAAGATCGAGGCGCTGCTGGCCGGCACCCTGAACTCCGATCGGGCAACGCACACGATGTGACGCGAGTCCGCGTCCTCTGCGGACCAATTGCCGTCGCCTTTGTCAGCCGTAGGGTGGGCACGCCTCTTGTGCCCACCACGCACGCAACTCCGGGAAACGAGGGCACGAGAGAGAGCGCCCACCTATGTCATTCCTTCGCCGATCGCGGTGACTGCAATGCTGCGGTACGGCCCCAGTCCTCCGGATAGATGCCACGGGCGATATCGCGGTGCAGCGTCGAATACGGCCAATCCGCCGCGCGCCGCACCAGTCCGTGCTTGACCGGGTTGTAGTGGATGTATTCGAGGTGGCGGATGAGATCCGCCTCGTCCCTGATCCGATGCTCCCAATAACGGCGCTGCCACAGCGTGGATTCGCGGCGCGCGCGTGCGGACTCGCTCAGCAGGCCCTTTACCCGATGCGAGTCACGGCAGGCCCGGCTCACCCGGCGTTTGATCATGCTCCAGCGGGTGGAGAACTCCGTGTCGCCGCGCGGCAGCGTCCAGATGCAATGCAGATGATCGGGAAGCTGCACCCAGGCATCAATGTGGAAGGGCCGGTCTGCACGGGTGCGGGCTATCGCGCTTCGTAGCGACCGGCGGATGGCGTCGTCGCACAGGATGCGCTGGCGGCGGTAGGCGACGACGGTGAAGAAGTAGGTAGCGCCCGCGATGTGAGCGCGGCGGTAGTTCGACATTGCAGGCATCCTTGCCAATCGGAAAGGTCGGGGCGGTGGGCACAAAGGGCGTGCCCACCCTACGGTTAACGCAACTGGGCCGAATCCCACCCGGGTCGCGGCGCGAAGCGCTCGCCGTGGAGCGCCTGAAGTTGCTTCAGGCGCTCCAGCAACGCATCCGCGCCGGTCTCGCGGAGGTACTGGATCGGGCCGCCGCGGAACGGGGCGAAGCCGGTGCCGAAGATCACGCCGGCGTCCAGCAGGTCCGCATCTGCGACCACGCCGTCGTGCAGGCAGGCGACCGCCTCGTTGAGCAGCGGCAGGATGAGCCGGTCCTCCAGGTCCGACGGCGCCTGGTAGTCCTTCGGCAACTCGGGCTTGACCGCCTTGCCGTTCTCCCACTTGTACAGGCCGTGGCCATCCTTCTTGCCGCGCTTGCCCGGTTCGGCCCGCTCGGCCAGCGCGGCCGGCACGCTCAGCCCGAGGAACGGCGCGAGCTCCTCGCCGACACCGGCGGCGACATCCAGCCCGACCGTATCGATCAGCTCGATCGGCCCCATCGGCATGCCGAAGTGCATCGCCGCCTTGTCGATCGCCGCGCCCGGGATGCCTTCCGAATACGCCGTCACCGCCTCGAGCATGTACGGGAACAGCACCCGGTTGACCAGGAACCCGGGCGTGCCCGCGACCGGCACCGGCAGCTTGTCGATCGCCTTGCAGAACGCCGCCAGGCGCTGCTCGGTCTCCGACGCCACGCGATCGTGATGGATGATCTCCACCAGCGGCATCAGCGCGACCGGGTTGAAGTAGTGCAGCCCGGCGAACTGGGCGGGACGCTGGATGTGCCCGCGCAGCTCGCTCAGGGCGATCGACGAGGTGTTGGTGGTCAGCAGTGCGTCGGCCTTCAGCCGTGGCTCGACGGTTGCGAACAGCTCGCGCTTGGCCCCGGCGTCCTCGATGATCGCCTCGATCACCAGGTCCGCTGCGGGCACGCCGTCGCCGGCCAGGTCGCCCTTGAGCCGCGCCGCCACCGCCGGGCGCTTGCTCTCGTCCCTGACCTTCTTGCCGAACAACTCCCCGGCGCGGGCCAGCGCAGCGTCGATGAACTTCTGCTCGCGATCCTGCAGCGTCACCTCGAAGCCCTTGTAGGCCGACCACGCCGCGATGTCGCCGCCCATCACCCCGGCGCCGACCACGTGCACCCGTTCGATCCCGTGATCCTTGCCGCCCAGGCTCTTGAGCCGCTCCTGCAGGAAGAACACCCGGATCAGGTTGCGCGCGGTCGGGGTCGAGGCCAGCCTGACCACCGACTTGCGCTCGGCGGCGAGCTGGTCCTGGATGCCGCCGCCGGCGCGCTGCCAGGTGTCGATCAGCGCGTACGGCGCCGGGTAGTGCGCCTTGCGGGCCTTGCGCGCGACTTGCTTGATGAGCATCGGCGCGAGCAGTCGGCGCGCCAGCCAGGTGTTGCTGACCCAAGCCATGACGCGCTGCTTGAACGGACGCGGTGGTCCTTTCAGCACCAGCGCTGCGGCTTGGTCGATCAGCGCCGCGGGCTCGACCACCTGGTCGACCAGCCCGTTCGCCCGCGCCGCCGAAGCCGACAGGCTGCGGCCGGTCAGCATCATGTCGAACGCGGCCGGTGCGCCGATCAGCCGCGGCAGGCGCACGCTGCCGCCCCAGCCGGGATAGATGCCGAGCTTCACCTCCGGCAGCCCGATCCGGGTCGAGGCATCGTTGCTGGCAATGCGGTAACGGCACGCCAGCGCAAGTTCGGTGCCGCCGCCCATGCAGAAGCCGTGGATCGCCGCGACGGTCGGGCAGGGCAGCTCGGCCAGGCGCTGGAACACCTGCTGCCCGCGCCGGATCGCATCGCCGACCACGCCCTTGGCATCGAAGCTCTGGAACTCCCTGATGTCGGCACCGGCGATGAAGCCCTTGTCCTTGCCCGAGCGGATCACCAGGGCCTTGGGCGGATCCAGCGCGAGCCGCTCCAGCAGGCTGTCGAGCTCTATCAGTACATCCTGCGAGAAGGTGTTGACCGGCGCCTCGGCGCGGTCGAACGACAACACCAGCACGCCGTCCCCGCGCGCCTCGGTGTGCCAGTGCCGGGCGCGCAGCCCTTCGAATGCGGGTAGTCCGTCGAGGCCGGCAGTCATGGCGGCACCATCCGTTCAGGTATGGGGAGACCGCTATCATCCCGATGTTGTTTCGACGGCGTCAAATCCGTGGCCATGCCGCCCGGCGGGCGACAGTTGCACCTGGCACTCCGCGCCCCCAGATGTTCACGAGGAATGAAGATTCGAACACTGAACTTTTCCCCGACCAGGGTGTCCCATTGTTCGGCCGCGGCCGAGCTGACAGGAGTGCCGGCGCGGCATGGCCGATAACGAGGTTGTCCCATCGAGCAACGCGAGCGCTCCGCACGAGGAGTCCGCCCACGAGCTGGACCAGGCACTGGTCGGGCGCGTGCAGCGTGGCGACAACTCGGCGTTCGACGTGCTGGTGCAGAAGTACCAGCACCGCATCGTCGGGTTGATCGGCCGCTACATCGCCGACTGGAGCGAGTGCCAGGACGTCGCGCAGGAGACCTTCATCCGCGCCTACCGCGCAATGCCGAATTTCCGCGGCGACGCGCAGTTCTATACATGGTTGCACCGGATCGCCGTGAACACTGCCAAGAACCATCTCGTCGCACAGAAGCGCAGGCCGCCCACCGAGGATGTCGATGCCGGCGACGCCGAGCAGTTCGACACCGGCATCCGCCTGCGCGACAACGACACCCCCGAACATGAATTGGCCCGGCAGGAAATTGAACGTACGTTGATGCGCACGGTCCAATCGTTGCCCGAAGAACTGCGCGCCGCGATCACCATGCGCGAGGTCGACGGCCTAAGCTACGAGGAGATCGCCGCCAGGATGGGCTGCCCGATCGGTACCGTGCGCTCGCGGATCTTCCGCGCCCGCGAGGCCATCGACGTGCAACTGCAACCATTGCTGGATACCGACGCCCCGGCACGCCGCCAATGACCACGCCACCACCATGACGCTCGAATCCGAAAACACCCGTCCCGACGGGACGCCACGCGCCTGCGGCGACCGCGAAACCCTGAGTGCGCTGTACGACGGCGAACTGCAGGGCGATGCGGCACGGTTCGCGCTCAAGCGGCTCGGCCATGACCCGGAGTGGCGCCAGACCTGCGGGCGCTGGCAACTGGCCGGCGACGTGCTGCGCGGGCAGGCGGCCGGCCTCGCGCCAAGCGGATTCGCCGAGCGCGTGGCGCAGGCGGTCGCGGATGAGACCGCGGATGACCCAGACCGCGTCGAGGCCCCGCTGGCGTCGGTCGGCGCACGCGCGCGTTCGCATCGCAATTGGCTGCCGGGCGCGGCATTGGCGGCATCGGTGGCGATGGTCGCGCTGTTCGTCGCGCGGCCGTTGTCCGATACGGCTGCGCCAGATAGCCCGGCCATGTCGCCGCAGGTGGCGGTAACGGCGCCCGCATCCGCGGCCGAAGCGGTGAGCCCCGAGCCGGCGCGGTCGGCGCCGTCATCGCCGGCCGACACCGCGGCCGGGCTGGCTGCCGCCGCCGTGGCGGTGGCCGAGGTGCCGCGCCGCAATGCCGACCGCCGCTCGCGTGCGCAAAGCCTGCGCGCAGGGCTGCGCGTGCGTCAGGAGGTGGCTCAGAATCAGGTGCCGGTCCTCGCCGCAGCCGCGGGCTCATCGGGCACCGCACCAGCCGTTACACCAGGCGTCGCCGCGGCAGCCGTGCCGTCGGCGGTTGCCAGCGCCGCACCGGCCTCGTCAGCCAACCCCTTCCGCCCGCCGCCGGTCGACAGCGCGACCCGTCCGTGGCCGCGTGCGGTGCTGCCGGGCTACCAGACCAGCGGCGCCATGACCGCGGCTTTCGACAGCAGCGCCGCTGCACCGTCGTTCTATCCGTTCGAACCGAACCGGTCCGCGGCCGCCGAGCTGGCGCTACCGACGCGGATGCCGCCGCCAGCCGAGCCCGATGCCGCGAGTCCTGACGCCGCGCCACCTGCTCCGTCGCCCGGTCCGCCGGTGCCGCGGTTCTGATCCCGCGATTCTGATCCCGCGCATCTGACTTTGCCGCATCGCCGCCCCTTGGCCGTCGCGCGGCCTTCCCAGGCCACGACCTACGCTCCTGTCATTTCCCAGCAACTCCGAGGCCGATTCCATGAACCGACCGTTTCGCGCCATTGCCCTGATCGGTGTGCTCGCCGCATCGCTGCCGATCGCCTGCACCGCCCAATCGCCCGGCTCCCGGGCCGCGTCCGAGCCGATCGCGCCACCTCCATCGGAGACCCCGTCCGCGCCGATCGTGACCGGGCTGCCGGATTTCACCACGCTGGTGCAGCGCGTCGGCCCCGCGGTGGTCAACATCAGCGCCGAAACCGAGCCGCGGCGCGGCCCGAGCGAGCAGATGCCGGGCCAGCAGGAGATCCCCGAGATCTTCCGCCGCTTCTTCGGCCCCGGCACACCCGGCGTGCCCGGAATGCCGGGGATGCCAGAAGGCCCTCGCGGCGGCGGTGTGTCGCAAGGCACCGGATTCCTGATCTCCGAAGACGGCTACGTGCTGACCAATCACCACGTGGTCCAAGGCGCCGACACCGTGCAGGTGCGCCTGTCGGACCGCCGCGAATTCCAGGCCGAGGTGGTCGGCAGCGACCGGCAATCCGACATAGCCCTGCTCAAGATCGACGCCGAGGATGATCTGCCATCGCTGCGCCTGGCCAATGCCCGCACCACCAAGGCGGGGCAGTGGGTGATCGCGATCGGCTCGCCGTTCGGGCTGGAGCATTCGGTCACCGCCGGCATCGTCAGCGCGGTCGGCCGCAGCAATCCCTATGCCGATCAGCAGTACGTGCCGTTCATCCAGACCGACGTGGCGATCAACCGCGGCAATTCCGGCGGGCCGTTGCTCAACACCTCCGGCGAGGTGGTCGGCATCAACTCGCAGATCTTCTCCAACTCCGGTGGTTACATGGGGGTGAGCTTCGCGATCCCGATCGACGTGGCGATGAACGCCGCCGAGCAGTTGCGCGACACCGGAAGGGTCAGCCGCGGCTTGCTGGGCGTGGGCATCCAGGCAATCACGACCGAGGGTGCCGAAGGCCTCGGACTGCCCGATACCCGTGGCGCGCTGGTCAACACCGTGCAGCCCGGTGGCGCGGCCGGCGAGGCCGGCGTGGAAGTGGGCGACGTGATCCGCGCCGTCGATGGGCGCCCGGTCGACACCTTCAGTGACCTGCCGCCGCTGATCGGCGCAAAGGCGCCCGGCACGCGCACCGAGATCACCCTGTTCCGCAACGGCCGCAACATCGAGCTCGACGTGGTGCTGGGCGAACTCGACGTGGCGATGAACGAAGGCCGTGGCCCGGCCTCGGCGAGTCCCGGCGGGCCGTCGTCGCCGGCAGCGGCCAACCCGCTGGGCCTCATCGCGCAGGACATCACCCCGGCGCAGCGGCAGCGGCTGGGCCTGGAAGCCGACGAGGGCGTCCTGATCGCGGGCGTCAACGGCCGGGCCGCGCGTGCCGCGGGGGTTGAATCGGGCGACGTCATCCTCTCGGTCGGGCGCGCATCGGTGGGTTCGACCGCCGAGCTCGACCGCGCGCTGGCCGAGGTCCAGTCCGGCGAGACGGTGATGCTGCTGGTCCGCCGCCGCGGCAGCAGCCAGTTCATCGCAGTGACGCCGCAGGACGAGGCAGGCTGATTGTGAAAAGTTGATGCGGGCAGGCTGAGCTGTCGCACGCCAGGCGGGCGCTTCTGTGGGGGCGTCCGCCCCGCTGGCACGCCTGCCGTATGCGATAATCGCCCGTTACCCTCAGGCCCCCCGCAGCCTCAAGTGCCGCGCCCCCGCATGCAGCAGATCCGCAATTTTTCGATCATCGCCCACGTCGACCACGGCAAATCGACCCTGGCCGACCGCATCATCCACCTGTGCGGTGGCCTGACCTCGCGGGAGATGGAAGCGCAGGTGCTCGACACCAACCCGATCGAGCGCGAGCGCGGTATCACCATCAAGTCGCAGTCCGTGTCGCTGCCGTACACCGCGCGCGACGGCACGACCTACCAGCTCAACTTCATCGACACCCCCGGCCACGTCGACTTCAGCTACGAGGTCAGCCGCTCGCTGGCCGCGTGCGAGGGCGCGCTGCTGGTGGTGGACGCCGCCCAGGGCGTCGAGGCGCAGTCGGTCGCCAACTGCTACACCGCGGTGGAGCAGGGCCTGGAAGTGGTGCCGGTGCTCAACAAGATCGACCTGCCGACCGCCGACATCGAGAAGGTCAAGGCCGAGATCGAGGCGGTCATCGGCATCGACGCGACCGATGCGGTCGCGATCAGCGCCAAGACCGGGCTCAACATCGAGGATGTGCTGGAGGCGATCGTCGCCCGCATCCCGCCGCCGAAGCCGCGCGACACCGACAAGCTGCAGGCGCTGATCATCGATTCGTGGTTCGACAACTACCTCGGCGTGGTCAGCCTGGTGCGGGTCATGCAGGGCGAGATCACCCCCGGCAGCAAGATCCTGGTGATGTCGACCGGTCGCACCCACCTGGTCGACAAGGTCGGCGTGTTCACCCCCAAGCGCAAGGACATGGCCCGGCTGGGCGCGGGCGAGGTCGGCTGGATCAACGCCAGCATCAAGGACGTGCACGGCGCACCGGTCGGCGACACCCTGACCCTGGCCAGCGATCCGGCGTCCAAGCCGCTGCCGGGCTTCCAGGAGATGCAGCCGCGCGTGTTCGCCGGCCTGTTCCCGGTCGATGCCGACGACTACCCGGACCTGCGCGAGGCGCTGGACAAGCTTCGCCTCAACGACGCTGCGCTGCGCTTCGAGCCGGAAAGCTCCGAGGCGATGGGCTTCGGTTTCCGCTGCGGGTTCCTGGGCATGCTGCACATGGAGATCGTGCAGGAGCGTCTGGAGCGCGAGTACGACCTCAACCTGATCAGCACCGCGCCGACCGTCATTTACGAGGTGCTCAAAACCGACGGCACGGTGATGCCGCTGGACAACCCGTCCAAGCTGCCGCAGGTCAACCTGATCGAGGAAGTGCGCGAACCGATCATCCGCGCCAACATCCTCACCCCGCCCGATTACGTCGGCAACGTGATCACCCTGTGCGAGGAAAAACGCGGCAGCCAGATCGGCATCAACTATCTCGGCAACCAGGTGCAGATCAGCTATGAATTGCCGATGGCCGAGGTGGTGCTGGACTTCTTCGACCGGCTCAAGTCGGTCTCGCGCGGCTATGCTTCGCTGGACTACCACTTCCTGCGGTTCCAGGCCGGCCCGTTCGTGCTGGTCGATACGCTGATCAACGGCGACAAGGTCGACGCGCTGAGCATCATCACCCACCGCGCCCATGCCGACCGCCGTGGCCGCGAGATCACCGAGAAGATGCGCGAGCTGATCCCGCGGCAGATGTTCGACGTCGCGATCCAGGCCGCGGTCGGCTCGCAGATCATCGCCCGCAGCACGGTCAAGGCGATGCGCAAGAACGTGCTGGCCAAGTGCTACGGTGGCGACATCAGCCGCAAGAAGAAGCTGCTGGAGAAGCAGAAGGCCGGCAAGAAGCGGATGAAGCAGGTGGGCCGGGTCGAGATCCCGCAGGAAGCCTTTCTGGCGGTGTTGCAGGTGGATAACAAGTAGGGCGGGCAATAGGGGAGTCGGGAACAGGGAACGGTGGTTACGCAGCGTCGGGCCGCTCGATGCGGGGCGAGCCTTACACGTTAGCTGGTGCCTGTTCCGCGATCTCTGATTCCCGTTCCCGCTCTCTGATCGCTCAGGAGTAGCTAATGCGTTGGTTCGAAATCGCCCTGGTGGGCCTCACGTTCGCCACCGGCCTCATCTGGCTGCTGGACCGGCTGTTCTTCGCCAAGCGCCGCGCGGCCAACGAAAGCCTGCTCGACGACGGCAAGGACCCGGTCCTGGTCGACTACTCCAAGGCCTTTTTCCCGGTGCTGCTGGCGGTGCTGATCCTGCGAAGCTTCATCGCAGAACCTTTTCGCATCCCGTCCAACTCGATGATGCCGACCCTGCTGACCGGCGACTTCATCCTGGTCAACAAGTTCGCCTACGGGCTGCGCCTGCCGATCAACAACCACAAGTTCGTCGACCTGGGCGCGCCCGAGCGCGGCGACGTGGTGGTGTTCCGGCCGCCGCACCACCCCGACCAGGACTGGATCAAGCGGGTCATGGGCCTGCCCGGTGACCGCATCGCGTATCGCGACAACACCGTTTTCATCAATGGCGAGCCGCTGCGTTACGAGGCGCTCGGCGCCTACCGGGGTATCGGCAACGGCATCGAGATGACCGGCGCGGAGGAGCTGCGCGAGCACCTGGCGGACGGGTCGCATACCGTGCTGGAACGTCTCAACCTGCCGTTCCTGGACCAGGGCCAGGGCGAGTGGGTGGTACCGGAAGGTCACTATTTCGTGATGGGCGACAATCGCGACAATAGCGAAGACAGCCGATACTGGGGCTACCTGCCCGAGCGGGCGCTGCGGGGCAAGGCGTTCCTGATCTGGATGAACTTCGATGGGGATATCGATTTCTCGCGCATCGGCAGCAGCATCCCGTGACCGTGGCCCGGTCCGGGCCATTCCGCGGCAATGGCGACAGCACACTTAGGGGGAGCAACCGGATGAAACGTACGCAACGTGGCATGACCCTGATCGGGTTCATCATCGTGCTGGCGGTGGTCGGCGTGTTCGTCTACATGGGCATGAAGTTGATCCCGATGTATTCGGAGTACTACTCGGTCAAGCAGGCGCTGGGCGCGATGGAGGAGGAACCCGGCATGGCCGACCGCAGTCCGGCGCAGATCCGCGACCTGTTTTTCCGCCGGCTGTACGTCAGCTATGCCGAGAACATCAAGCGCGAGCACCTAGACATCAAGCGTCGCGACGCCGGTTTCGTGATGACCGTCGAGTACGAGGTGCGCAAGCCGCTGATCGGCAACCTCGACGTGGTCGGCAGGTTCCACGCGGTCGGCAACATTCGCCGGGGCGGGATTGACTGATCGCATCGCCTACCGGTTCGCGAACCAGGACCTGCTCGCGCAGGCCCTGACCCATCGCAGTGCCGGCGCCCCGCACAACGAGCGGCTGGAGTTTCTCGGCGATGCGCTGGTCAACCTGATCACCGCCGAGGCGCTGTACCTGCGCTGGCCCGGTGTCGACGAAGGCGCGCTGACCCGCGCGCGCGCCGAGCTGGTGCGCGAATCGGCGCTGGCGCCGATCGCGCGTGAGCTCGAGCTCGGGGCGCGCCTGACCCTGGGGCCGGGCGAGATGAAGTCAGGCGGGCACCGCCGGGACTCGATTCTTGCCGACGCGTTGGAGGCGGTGGTCGCGGCGATCTACCTCGACGCCGATTTCGAAACCTGCCGCGCCGCGGTGTTGCCGTGGTTCGAACCGGCGATGGCGGCATTGCCGCCGCCCAACAAGGTCGGCAAGGACGCCAAGACCCGGCTGCAGGAATGGCTCCAGGGCCGCCAGAAGCCGCTGCCGGTCTATGAGCTGGTCGCCGAGAGCGGCGAGGACCACGCCAAGACTTTCCGGGTCAGTTGCCGCGTGGCCGAGCCGGTGCTGCTGACCGAAGGCGAGGGCAACTCCCGGCGCAGCGCCGAGCAGGTGGCCGCCGAGGCCGCGCTGGCGGCGATCCAGGTCGCACGCGGTAAAGAGCAGCTCTTGTAGGAGCGCCCCATGGGCGCGACCGCGTGGCCTGACGCGCGGCGGACGGTCTGAAAAGCTCGCGCCCATGGGGCGCGCCTGCAGGGCACGTCGGCACTCACCCCGGCCCACGCCGAACTGCCTACAATTCCCGCATGAACCCAGATCATCGCGCCGGCCACGTCGCCGTCATCGGCCGTCCCAACGTCGGCAAGTCGACCCTGACCAACGCGCTGGTCGGGGCCAAGGTCAGCATCGTCTCGCCGCGCCCGCAGACCACGCGTCATCGCCTGCTCGGCATTGCGACCTTCCCGGAAGGTCAGTTGGTGCTGGTCGACACGCCCGGCCTGCACCGCGACCAGGGCGCTTCGACCGCAAGCGCGATGCATCGCTGGATGAACCGCGCGGCACGCGGCGCGCTCGCGGGCGTGGACGTCGCCCTGCTGGTGGTGCGCGCCGGCCAGTGGGACGAGGCCGATACGTTCGCCTACGAAGCGCTACGGGGCGCCGGCCTGCCGGTGATCCTGGTGGTCAACCAGGTCGATCGGCTCAAGGACAAGACCGTCCTGCTGCCGTACCTGGGCAAGATCAGCGAAGGCCGCGACTTTGCCGGCGTGCATCCGATATCCGCGCTCAAGCGCAAGGGCCTGGAGGCGCTGGTCAAGGACGTGCTCCAACATTTGCCCGCGCAGGAGGCGCTCTTTGGCGAGGACGAGATCACCGACAAGAGCCAGCGTTTCCTCGCCGGCGAGATGGTCCGCGAACAGCTGATGCGCCAGCTCGGCGAAGAGCTGCCGTACGCGACCACGGTCGAGGTCGAGAGTTTCGCCGTCGACGGGTCCATGCTGCGCATCGGTGCGGTGATCTGGGTCGAACGCGATGGCCAGAAGGCGATCGTGATCGGCAAGGGCGGCGAGCGCCTGCGCGAGATCGGCACCAAGGCGCGGCAACAGATGGAGCGCTTGTTCGACGCCAAGGTGTTCCTGGAAACCTGGGTCCGCGTGCGCGAGGGCTGGTCGGACGACGAGGCGGCGCTGCGGACGTTCGGGTATCACGATTGAAGGCCGGGACTCGGGACTCGGGACCCGGGACTCGGGGGAGCGACAGCAACGGCATCTCTCATTCCGAGCGCAGCGAGGGACCTGCTGTTCGTCTTGGTGGCTTCGAGCCAGAAGCAGATTCCTCGCTGCGCTTGGATGACAGGGTTTAGCCTTTCCCGAGTCCCGAGTCCCGAGTCCCGAGTCCCGAGTCCCGAGTCCCGAGTCCCGAGTCCCGAGTCCCATGCGCCTGACCGCCGAACCCGCCTTCGTCCTGCATGCGCGCCCGTGGCGCGAGACCAGCCTGCTGGTCGAGGTGCTCAGTGCGCGACATGGGCGGCTCGGGCTGGTCGCGCGCGGGGTGCAGGGGCCCAAGCGGCAGGTGCTGCGGGCGGCGTTGCAGCCGTTGCAGTCGATCCGTTTCGATGCCGTGCTGCGTGGCGAGCTGGCACGGCTGGTCTCGGCCGAGGCGCTGGATGTCGCGCCCAGGTTGGGTGGCGAGGCGATGCTGGCGGGGTTCTATCTCAACGAGGTGACGCTGCGGCTGGCGCCGAGGCAGGAGCCGCAGCCGGACCTGTTCGTGGCCTATGCGATCACCCGCGAGCGCCTGCGCGCGGGCGAGCCACTGGGGTGGACACTACGGCGCTTCGAGCGCGACCTGCTGGAGGCGCTCGGTTTCGGTTTCGACTGGCACCACGACGGCGACGGGCAGGCGATCGATCCGGCCGCGCGCTACCGGCTCGACCCCGAACAAGGCCCCCGGCGGCTGCTCAGCGACAGAGGCGCGGCCGACCGCGCCGGCGCGGCGACCGGCCAGGCGTTGCTGTGCCTGGCGCGCGACCGCGAGCCGGCGAGCGAGGACCTCAGTGGCCTGCGCCGCGCGATGCGGGGCGTACTGGCGCATCACCTGGGCCCGCGCGGGCTGAAGTCGTGGGAGATGCTGGGGGAGCTGGCGCGGGTCGCGCCGAAGCCGCCTGCGCCGGACCCAGGCAACCCAGTTTGCTGAAGCGACCCGTACGGTAGAGCGGAGCTTGCTCCGCTGCACCCGGCACCCGGCGCAGTCGAGTACCTAGGCCCGCCGGCCGAGCGCGGCAGGCTGCGCTGGCGCATCTTCAGGGCAGCCGCGCCAACGGATGTGCATTGGCTCAATCACCCGCGCCGTGGCTGTCGAGCGTCTCGTACACCGCTTGCGTGAAGCCCTTGCACAGCCCCTCCTGTCGCGGCTGCAACGCCAACGCGTGCACCGCGGCGGCGAGGCGGCTGGCACCTACAAAGCCGCAGCTGGCCCTCAGCTTGTGCAGCTCCTGCTGCGCCTCGAGAACATCGCCGCGCCGAAGGGCCTCGCCGATGCGTGTGCCGGCCTGCGCCAGTTCCTGCAGGAACAGCCCGCGCAGGACCTGCACGTGCTCGCGGTTGCCGTTGAGTGCGAGCGCGGCGCCATCATCGTCCCATAGCGGCATGGGCCCCTCGTGCGGCGATGGCCCGATCGCCTCCGGCGCAGCCGCAAGCCCCAGCACGCCGCGTATCGCCGCCTGCACGGCGGCAGCGGGCAAGGGCTTGACCACGACATCGGCGAAGCCGGCCGCACGCAGCGCTGCATGCGTGGACGGCTCGCTGCACGCGGTGTGTGCGAGCGCCGGCGTATCCGCGTGCCGTTCGCGCAGCTGCCGCAACAGTTCGATGCCCGAGCCGTCGGGCAGCTGCGCATCGAACAACCACAGGTCGTAGGGCTCGCCATCGGCGAGCGCCAGTGCGGCCGACATGCAGTCGGCGCTGTCGGTTTCGGCCGGGGTGCGCACGGCGGCGGCAGTCAGGAATGCGCGGCTGGTCGGGTCGTCCTCGACCAGCAGCACGCGCGGGCAGGTTGCAGGTTTCATGACCGTTTCGCTTGCCGCTGGGTATCCTGCCGCCATGTCGCGAGCGATCTTACGCCTGCTGTTGCCGTGTGTGTCGCTGTGCGCCGCGCTGGTGGCGGGCGATGCGCAGGCGCGCACGATGAGCGCGCGCATCGCGCGGGTGATCACCCCGGTGGCGACACTGGAGTCGGTGCAGCTGCATCTGGAGTGGCCGGCGCACGCGCCGCATGGACAGTTGCGCTTGCAGGCCGGCCGCGTGCATGCACCGGAGCTGGGCTACCGCTTCGGCGATCTCGACTGGCGCTGCCCGTTGCAACGGGACGGGCAGGGCGGCTGGCGCTGCGAAGGCGAATTGCGCGGCGGCGCCGGCGCGCCGATGCGATTGGCGCTGGCGTTCGACCCGGTGCGTACCGAGGCGGCGCTGGGCCGCGGCAACGCCCGGATCGAACTGCACCGCAATGCCGCAACTCCCGAAACGACCCGGCTCGACCTGACCCGCGTCCCGCTGGCGTGGACCCAGGCGCTGTTGCGCCAGGCGTGGCCGCAGGCGCGCATCACCGGCGGCCGGCTCGATGGGCAACTCACGATCACCGCGGCCGGTGCCGGGCCGCTGCGGGTCGCCGGGCCGCTGCAGCTGACCGCCGCCGCGCTGGATACCGAGGACGGCCGCATCGCGGCCCAGGACCTCGGGGCGCGCATCGAGCTGGACGCAGCATTCGGCGACCAGGACCGGGTGCGGATCGACGGGGCGTTGCGCGGCGGCGAACTGCTGTTCGGCACCAGCTACATCTCGTTGCAGCAACGCCCCGTCGGCCTGCAGATCGTGGCGGCCCGGCATCTGCAGCAGGGCTGGCGGCTGCCACGGCTGCATTGGCGCGACGGCGACATTCTCTCCGCCACCGGCAGCGCGGCTTTGTCGACCGAGGCCGGATTGCGCGACCTCGACCTGCACCTGCGCAGCGCGGACCTCGGCGCGCTCGCCGATGCCTACCTCTCGGGCTGGCTCGGCGTGGCCGGCCTGGGCGGGCTGCAGCTGGATGGATCGGCCCGGGCGCAGCTGCGCATGAGCGACGGGGTGCTGCGCGAGGCCGCCATTGACCTTGCCGATGCGAGCATCGAAGACCCCGGCGGGCGCTTCTCGTTCGCCGGCCTGCGCGGCGATGTGCGGTACTCGGCGCAGCAGCCGGTCAGCAGCGAACTGCGCTGGCGCTCCGGCTCGCTGTACGGGCTGGCGTTCGCCGGCGGCCAGCTGCCCTTTGCCAGCGGTGGCGGCGAACTGCGACTGCGGCAACCGGTCGTGCTGCCGATGCTCGGCGGCCGTGCCCGCTTCGAGCACTTGCAGGTCCGTCCGCCCTCGCCGGAGCAGCGCCTGGACATCCGCTTCGGCCTGCAGCTCGAAGCGCTCGACGTGGCCCAGCTGGCGCAGGCGCTCGACTGGCCGGCGTTCACCGGCACGCTCAGCGGCCGCATCCCGCAGGCGCAGTATCGCGATGACAGGCTGACCTTCGATGGCGGGCTGTCGATGCAGCTGTTCGGCGGCGACGTGAGCGTGTCCTCGCTGGCGATGGATCGGCCGTTCGGAGTCGCGCCGACACTCTCAGCCGACATCGTGATCGATGATCTCGACCTCGAATCGGTGACCGGCGTATTCGGCTTCGGCAGCATCACCGGCAAGCTCGACGGCCGGATCAAAGGGCTGCGCCTGGTCAACTGGCAGCCGACCGCGTTCGACGCCGCGTTCCAGACCGATCGCACCCGTGGCGTGCGCCAGCGCATCAGCCAGCGCGCGGTGCAGGACCTGTCCAGCGTCGGCGACGCCTCATTCGCCGGCAGCCTGCAGTCGCAACTGATCGGCCTGTTCGACGACTTCGGCTATTCGCGCCTCGGCATCGCCTGCACGCTGGTCGACGAGGTCTGCACGATGGGCGGACTCGGTCCGGCGCCGGCCTCCGGTTCAGCAGCGACCGGCTTTACTATCGTGCGCGGTTCGGGGCTGCCGCGGCTCACCGTAGTGGGTTACAACCGGCGCGTGGACTGGCCGATCCTGGTCGAGCGGCTGGCGGCGGTGGGGTCGGGCGAGGTCACCCCGGTTGTAGAGTGACGTGGCGCCGGCCCGGACCGGCGGTAATCTGGCCGGCGGTAGTCTGACAATCCAGGAGAGAGATCATGCGTCGATGGATGGGTATTCCGCTTGCTGCCGTGCTGCTGACGGCCTGCGTCACGATCAACGTATATTTCCCGGCCGCCGAGGCCAAGGAAGCGGCCAGGGAGTTCGTCGACAACGTCATCGGCGATGACGCCCAGCCGGCCACCGATAGCGACAACGGCGATCCCAGTGCCGCGCTCGACCGGCGCATCGATTGGCTCGCGCTGGTCGGCATCGGCAGCGCGCATGCGCAGTCGCGGCCGGACATCACCATCAGGACCCCCGCGATCCAGGCGATCCAGGCGCGCATGGCGGCGCGTTTCGACTCGCAGCTGCGTGCCGGCTTCGACGCCGGCGCGCTGGGCTTCGCCGCCGACGGCACCATCGTCGTGCGCGACGCCAGCAAGCTCGCACTGAAGGACCGCGTCGCGGTCAACCAGGCGGTGGCCGACGACAACCGCGACCGCCGCGCGGTGTACCGCGAGGTCGCGGTAGCCAATGGCCATCCCGAGTGGGAGTCGCAGATCCGCGACGTGTTCGCCCGCCAGTGGATCGCCAGCGCGCGCCCGGGCTGGTGGTACCAGAGCGGCGGGAGCTGGCAGCAGAAGTGATGCTGGCGGCAGCCGCCGGGTTGTACCGGCGGCTGCCGCGGGTCGTCCCCAATGGGACTTCTTTCGGAGCGTAGGAGCGGCTTCAGCCGCGATCGGATGCATGGCGCCAGTCCGGGCCTGGATCGCGGCTGAAGCCGCTCCTACATCCGCACCGGCGTCCGTGGCAGCTGGTCGGGCAGCACCGCGGGCGGGGCTCTGCGACAATGCGCGCCCCCTGATTGCCCCCGCCGTGCCCGTGGCCCGCATCGACCAGACCCCCTTTGAAGCCGAAATCACCGCCCTGACCCACGACGGCCGCGGCGTCGCGCGCCGTCCCGACGGCAAGGCGGTGTTCGTCGCCGGGGCGTTGCCGGGCGAGCGCGTGATGGCGTCGCAGACCCGGCGCCACCGCAGTTTCGACGAGGCCAGGACCGTGGAGGTGCTGCAGGCCGCGCCCGAGCGCGTGGCGCCGCGCTGCGAGCACTTCGGCGTCTGCAGCGGCTGCGCGCTGCAGCACTTCGATGGGACCGGGCAGATCCTCGCCAAGCAGCGCGTGCTGATGGACAACCTGGAGCGCATCGGCCATGTCACCCCGGAACGCGTACTGGCGCCGCTGACCGATGCGGCCTGGGGTTACCGGCGCAAGGGGCGTTTGTCGGTGCGGCGGGTCGAGAAGAAGGGCAAGACGCTGGTCGGCTTCCGCGAAACCGATCCACGCTTCGTCGCCGACATCGCCGCATGCCACACCGTGATCCCGCAGATCGGCGAGCGCATCGGTGCGCTGGCGGCGCTGGTCGACAGCCTGCAGGCGCGAAGCGACATCCCGCAGATCGAATTCATCGCCGGTGATCCCATCCCCGGCGCCGACGGTGACGCCCACAGCGGCATCGCGCTGACGTTCCGCCACATGACGCCGCTATCGGATGCCGACCAGGCGGCGATCGTCGCATTTGCACAGGCGCACGACTTCGCGGTGTTCCTGCAGCCCGGCGGTGTCGACAGCGTGCACCCGCTGTGGCCGGTCGAGCCGAAGCTGAGGTTCTCGCTGCCGCAGTGGGACCTGGAGTTCGCGTTCCGCCCGCTGGACTTCATCCAGGTCAACGCCGGGCTCAACGGCAAGATGATCGCCAGTGCGCTCGAGCTGCTCGATGCGCAGCCGCACGACCGCGTGCTCGACCTGTTTGCCGGCCTGGGCAATTTCACTTTGCCGCTGGCGCGCAGCGTGCGCGAGGTGGTCGGCGTCGAAGGCGAGGCGGGGCTGGTGCAGCGCGCCCGCGACAACGCCATGCGCAATGGCATCGCCAACGCGCAGTTCCATGCCGCCGACCTGGCCAAGGATCTGAGCGAGGAGTCGTGGATGCGCGAGGGCTTCGATCGCCTGCTGCTGGACCCGCCGCGCTCGGGCGCCGACTTCGTGCTGACCCAGCTGCCGCTCAAACAGTTCAAGCGGATCGTCTACGTCAGCTGCCATCCGGCCTCGCTGGCGCGTGATGCCGGTTATCTGGTCAACCAACGCGGCTGGAAACTGCGCGCGGCGGGAGTGATGGACATGTTCCCGCATACCGCGCATGTGGAGTCGATTGCGATGTTTGAGCCGCGCCAGGCCTAGACTCGTTTGCGATGCTCTGTGTCGCGCCGCCGCGCGCGGCGTTACTGGCTCGCCGGGTTTTTCCTTTCCGGCGGGGGCAAGCGGTAGGAGCGGCTTCAGCCGCGATCAAAAACGGCAGGGCGAACGATTTTCTGATCGCGGCTGAAGCCGCTCCTACATGACACCGGTATTCCATGCCCATCGAGATCGAACGCAAATTCCTGGTCACTGGCGACGGCTGGCGCGCGGCGGCGCACAAGGTGGTGCCGATGGCGCAGGGGTATCTCAACGACCTGGCCGCGATGGATGCACAGGCGGAGGGACGCAGTGCAATGAAGGCATCGGTCCGCGTGCGCATCGCGGGCGAGGCGGCGTTCCTCAATCTGAAATCGCGCGAGCTCGGCCACACGCGGCAGGAGTTCAATTACCCGATCCCGCTCCAGGACGCACGCGACCTGCTCGGTCTGAGTGTCGGCGGCCTGATCGACAAGCGCCGCCACTACGTCGAGCACGCGGGACATCTGTGGGAGGTCGACGAATTCCTGGGCGCCAACGCGGGGCTGGTGGTGGCCGAGATCGAACTGGCGTCCGCCGATGCGGTGTTCGAGCGCCCGGGATGGGTTGGCGCGGAAGTCACCGACCACGTGCGCTACTACAACCTCGCGCTGGCGACGCGGCCGTATGCGTTGTGGAGCGAGGACGAGCGTGGCGGCCCCGCCGTGCACCTGTAGGAGCGGCTTTAGCCGCGATCTGTAAATCGGGCGACCGACCGGCCGATCGCGGCTGAAGCCGCTCCTACAAAGGCGTGCTGACGCCACCGGCCGGCGAACTGCGCGACAATGCGGGCGGGCGCTTCCGGCGCCCTTTCCTGAACACCGCAAGGACATCCGCATGCTCGTAATCGGCGTCGCCGGAACCGAACTCACCGCGCAGGAGCGCGACTGGCTGCAGCACGATGCCTGCGCCGGCGTGATCCTGTTCACCCGCAATTTCGCCTCCAGGGCGCAGGTTGCGGAGCTGTCGCAGGCGATCCGCGAGGCCGCACCGCGCCCGCAGCTGGTCTGTGTCGACCAGGAGGGCGGCCGCGTGCAGCGTTTCCGCGAGGGCTATAGCGCACTGCCGCCGCTAGAAAGCTTCGGCACGCAATATGCCCAGGATGCCCAGGCCGCGCTTGATCTGGCCGAGCAGCATGCCTGGCTGATGGCCAGCGAGATCAAGGCCAGCGGCGTCGACCTGAGCTTCGCACCGGTGGTCGACCTGGGCCGCGGCAATCGCGCGATAGGCGATCGTGCATTCTCGGAAGACCCCCAGGTGGTGGCCGAGCTCACCCGCGCCTACGTGAGCGGCATGCATGCCGCCGGCATGGCCGCCACGCTCAAGCATTTCCCCGGCCATGGCTCGGTGCTGGCCGACACCCATTTTGACGATGCGGTCGATCCGCGTGGGCTCGAGGAGCTCCGCGCGCTTGATCTGGTGCCGTTCGTCGCCGGGGTCGAGGCCAAGGCCGACGCGGTGATGATGGCGCACGTGGTCTACCCGGCCGTTGCGCCGGAGCCGGCGGGGTATTCGAAGCGCTGGATCGAGCAGATCCTGCGTGGCGATCGCGCTTCTGGCGGGCTTGGCTTCCGCGGCGTGGTGTTCAGCGACGACATCGGCATGGCCGCGGCGTTCTCCGCCGGCGGCGTCAAGGCGCGCGTGGACCTGCATCTGGACGCCGGCTGCGACGTGGTGCTGGTCTGCCATCCCGAGCTGGTCGAGGAGTCGCTGGCGGCGGTCGAGGGCCGCACGCTCAACACCATGGCGCTGGCCGGGCTGATCGGCCGCGGCGCGATGGGCTGGGACGGGCTGCTGGCCGACGGCGCCTATGGCGAGACCCGCGACCGCATGGAAGGGCTCGCATGATGGGCGACGATAGGCAATCCGGCGACGCCGCAGCCAACGGGGGGACAGCCGGTGCCGACCTGCAGGCGGCGCTGGCCAACGCCGACCTGATCCACGACCGCCAGACCCTGGAGCGCGCGATCGCACAGATGGCGGTGCGCGTGCACGGCGATTATGCCGGTGGCGTGGCGGCTCCTGGCGGCGGCGATGACGCCCGCCCGGTGTTCCTGACGGTGATGCACGGCGGCCTGATATTCGCCGCGCAACTGGCCGTGGAACTGGGTGCCCTGGGGCTCGACCTGGAGTTCGACTACCTGCATGCCACCCGCTACCGCGGCGCCACCTCGGGCGGCGAACTGGTGTGGAAACACCGTCCGGCCACCCTGCTGCGTGGCCGCCGCGTGCTGCTGGTCGACGACATCGTCGACGAGGGCCACACGCTGGCCGCGGTTGGCCGGTGGTGCCATGAGCAGGGCGCCGCCGAGGTGCGCATCGCCGCGCTGACGGTCAAGGCGCACGACCGCTGCGTACCCGGGGTGCGCGCGGATTACGTCGGGGTCGAGGTGCCGGACCGGTATGTGTTCGGTTACGGCATGGATTACCACGAGAAAGGCCGCAACCTGCCGGCGATCTACGCGCTGCGGGAGTAATCCCCCGCACTGTGCTCGCGAGGTTGGCGATGCCGGATGGCGGGTAAGCACGGGCGTGACCGGTGCTTCCGCGCCAGCCCATGTCAGTGCGGTGGTGTCAGCGCCGTCGGCGCCCAGGCCTGTGGCGTGACGATCTCGAACAGCCCCTCGCGCAGCGCGCGGCGGGCGAGTGCGAGGACCGCACCATCGCGGCTGACCAGCCAGCGCGCGCCCGATGCGTGCGCCAGCTGCAGGAACTTCTGGTCGTCGGGATCCGCGCAGCGCGGGAGCGTCTGCATGTCGGACGAGGCCGTGCTCGGCAGTTGCAACACCAGCGCATCGAATTGCCCGGTCAGTGCGGCGCGCACCTCATCGGTCAGCCGCAACTGCGGGTAGTGCAGCACCCGCAGCCATTCCTCGCGGCAGGCCTGATCGGTCACCGCCAGCACGCCTCCCGCGTGCAGCGCGGCGCGCAAGTCGGCGGCGCGCGGATCACCGAACAGCCACAGGTCCAGGCAGACGTTGGTGTCGAGCACCACCCGCGGCACCGCCGCCATCGCGCGGGCGTGTGGGTCGATCAACCCAGTGCGTCGCGGGTTTGCGCCGAAGCGATCAGCCACCGGTCCCATGCAATGCGCATGACTCAGTCGCCCAGGTGCACCACGACCAGGCCGCTACGGATCTCGGTCGAACCGATCCGGCGTGTGCCGATGCGGTCCAGCAGGCTGTTGTCGAGGCGGTATACCGGCTCCTCGCGGGCATAGTCGGCCAGCCAGCTGTTGAGCAGCTGGCGCGAGGTGGTGTTCATGACACCGCCGAGCGCCGCCAGGTCGACGTGCTCGATCGCCGGTTCCTGCAGGTGCAGCCCGCGCGTGGCCGGATCGAAGCGCAGCGCGCTGGTCAGCGCGAAGCGACCGCGCGGCTGCGTGCTGTCGCTGCCGAGCGCGCCCAGGCCGACGTCGAAGTCCAGCCGCAGCCGGTTGCTGCCGGTGGGGATCGACAGCCGCGGATTCATCAGCGTCAACGAGACCAGCCCGCCGAGGCGATCGTATTGCCGGGGAAAATTGCGGTTGAGCGACTGCTGCAATTGCGGCTGGGTGAAGCTGACCTGGTTGCCGAGCAGGGCGCCGACCGCATTGAGCGTCGAGCAAGCGGCGAGCAGCAAGGCGGCGAGCAGCAGCAGGGCGAGTTGGAGCGCGGCGGCCTTGCGCATGGCGAGATATCCGGGTGGGCGAGACCGATAGCTTACGCAGCCGCGGTGGACGAGGGGTCGTTGCCGGCGCCAGCTTGCGTAGGCGGGCTGAAAAGACCAGCGCCGAGCCCGCCCGCACAGTGTTGCCAGAACCGCCGGGGCTGGCAGCCTGGCCCGTCGCGAGGCTAGCGGTCCGGCTCGCCCGCTGCGAGTGCCTCCCGGGCCGCGGCGGCGCGCAGACGCGGCAGCGGGTCCACCGCGCCGCCCTCGCCGTAGATGCCGTAGTGCAGGTGCGGCGACGTGCCGCGCGCGTTGCCGGTGTCGCCGACGATGCCGAGTTCGTCGCCCGGCCACACCAGGTCGCCGCTGGACAGGCCCGCGGTCCAGTCGTCCAGATGCGCGTAGTAGTGGCGCTCGCGGGCCGGTCCCATCACCCACACCTGCTTGCCACCGAGTCCGGTCTCGCGCACCGAACTCACCACTCCGCGCGTGGCGCTGAGGACCGGCGTACCGCGCGCGGCGAAGATGTCGACGCCAGCGTGGCTACGCTCCTGGCCGCGCGGGGCGCCGAAGGTATCGGCGACCGCGCCGGGGACGACGCCCTGCACCGGCACCGGCAGTTCGCTCGGCACCGGCATCCGGCTGATCTCGAGCACCGTGCGTGGATAGGCCATGAATGGCTGGTGCCAGGCCCAGTAGGCGAACGTTGCCAGTGCCCCGAATACCAGCACGGTGGTGACCAGCGATTTCGCGGCGGGGCCGTAATCGCGGCGCGGCGGGGGTGCGGGCTCGGCCATGGCGCCACGCTAGGGGCGCGACGCGCACAGCCACGTCAACACATACGCGCAGCGTTCACGCGGCGCTGACCCCGTGGCAACGAGTGGCGCGGTAGCGTGGCGCGGTAGCCCACTGGAGCCGCCCGCCATGAACATCGTCCTGCGCACCATCGCACTGGCCACCGCGCTGGGTCTGGCCGGGGCCGCCACCGCCCAGGAGGTGAACCTGCGCGGCGTGCTCAGCGGCGGCAATGTGATCTCGGCCACCGAGTCACCCGCCACCGGCGAGGTCGCCGCGGTGCTGGCCGAAGACGGCACCCTGCAGCTGGACCTGGTCTTCGCCGGACTCGAACCGGGCGCGACCGGCGCGGCGCTGCACACCGGCAGGTACAACGAGAACGGCCCGGCGGTGGCGGATCTGGATGTCGAGACCGGCGCCACCGAAGGCCGCATCGCCGGTGCGCAGCTCTCGCTGACACCGCTCGTGGCCGCCGACGTGCGCGCCGGCGAGAGCTATGTCGTGATCAGCACGATTGAGGACCCCGCCGGCGCGGTCCGCGGGCAATTGATGCCGCAGCCGGCGCGCCTGGGCGATACGCCTCCCGCGGCAGCGCAAATGCCGGTGCCGGCCGCGCCCGCGGTCGAACCCGCGCCGGTGGAGGAGGCAGCACCGGTGGAGGAGGCAGCACCGGTGGAGGAGGCAGCGCCAGTGGACGAGCCCGAGGAGGACGAATGAGTTTCGCCCCGAAACCTACCGGCCCCACGAGTCGAAGGCTCGGCTGACCGTAGGCTGGGCTGACAAGCCCAGCACCTTGGCGCACTCCGGTATCGGGTTGCTGGGCTTGTCAGCCCAGCGTGCGGTTTCTTGCACTCATCGCCGCTTCCACGGGCGCCGTGGCGGCACCCAGCGCCAGGTCAGCAACACCAGCAACGCGAACCCGGTGTAGGCGGCGACGAATGCCCACGCCGGCGCCTCGAAGAAGATCACCCGCGACAGCCAGTGCTCGATGAACGAGCCGGAATAGGCCGCCTGCCCGGCGCGCCCGCGCAGCGCCTGCTCCCACAGCGTCAGCGGGCACACCGCACCCAGCCAGGCCTGCCCCGCGACGAACCCCATCAGCAACAGGTGCACGATGCGCAGCCCGAAGCCGCGTACCCAGCGCCAGCCGCGTCGGCCGCCGATCAGGAACAGGCACTCGCCGATCACCACGAAGCCGACAACCGCCACGTGGGCGGCCAGGATCGCGTCGGCCAGCACCCCGGCCATGGCAGGCGACAGCACGCTCAAACCGGCACCTGAGCGACGATCCTCGCCATCGGCGCTCAATCCTCCTCGTGCTTCGGCTTGTAGGCACCAACCAGCTTCTGCTGAACATTTGCCGGCACCGGCTCGTAGTGGCTGAAGTCCAGTGAATAGCGCCCGCGTCCGGCGGTCACCGATTTCAGCTCGGCCGCGTAGCCTTCCAGTTCCGACAGAGGCACCTGCGCCTTGACCACGATCTCGCTGCTGCGGGCCGCGTCGGTGCCGTTGATGCGCGCGCGCTTGCTGGCGAGCCCGCCGCTGATGTCGCCCATGTGCTGCTCCGGCGCGTGGACTTCCAGGTCGACGATCGGTTCGAGCACCTGCGGCCGGGCCTTCGAGACCGCATCGAGGAACGCCTTCTTGCCGGCGGCGACGAACGCCACCTCCTTGCTGTCGACCGGGTGATGCTTGCCGTCGAACACGATCACGCGCACGTCCTGCATCGGATAGCCGGCCAGCGCGCCGGCCTGCATCGCCTGGCGCACGCCCTTCTCGACCGCCGGCAGGAACTGGCCGGGAATCGTGCCGCCCTTGACCTCGTCGACGAACGCGAAGCCCTCGCCGCGCGGCAGCGGCTCGATGCGCAGGAACACCTCGCCGAACTGTCCGGCGCCGCCGGTCTGCTTCTTGTGGCGGTGGTGCCCTTCGGCGTGGCCGCTGACGGTCTCGCGATAGGCGATGCGTGGCGGGCGCGAACTCACCTCCAGGCCGTACCTGTCCCTGAGCCGGTCCAGGTTGATGCGCAGGTGCAGGTCGGACAGGCCGCGGACCACGGTCTCGTTGGTCTCCACCTCGTGTTCGACGATGAAACACGGGTCCTCCTCGGCGAGCTTGTGCAGCGCGGTGGCGAGCTTCTGCTCCTGCCCCTTGCTCGCCGCTTCGACCGCCAGGCCGAACATCGGCCGGGGGAAGTCCAGCGCGGCGAGGTGGATGTGGTCCTCGTCATGGCTGTCATGCAGCACCGCGTCGAAATGCAGGTCCTCGACCTTGGCCACCGCGGCGATGTCGCCGGGGATCGCCTGCTCGATCTCGATGTGCTCCTTGCCGCGCAGCTTGAACAGGTGGCCGACCTTGAACGGCTTGCGGCCATCGTCGACGAACAGCTGCGTGTCCTTGCGCACCGTGCCCTGGTAGACGCGGAACACGCCCAGCTTGCCGACGAACGGGTCGTTGGCGATCTTGAATACGTCGGCGATCACGTGCGCGTCCGGGTCGGGCATGGCGGTGATCGGCTGCGCATCGGCGCCATGGCCTTTCAGGAACGGCGGCGGGTTGGCTTCGCCGGGATGCGGGAACAGCCGCTCGGCGACATCGAGCAGTTCACCGACGCCCACGCCGCTGCGCGCCGAACAGAACAGCACCGGCACCAGGTGGCCCTCGCGCAGGCATTGCTCGAACGCATCGTGCAGCTCCTTGCCCGACAGCCCGCCCTCGCCGAGGTCGAGGTAGCGCTCCATCACGGTCTCGTTGATCTCCACGACCTGGTCGATGATCTTCTGGTGCCAGTCGGCGACCGGGCCCAGGTCGCTGACTCCATCAAGCGTGTTTCCGTCGGCCTGGCCGAAGCAATCGACGACGTGGGTGCCGCCGTCGGCCGGCAGGTTCAGCGGCAGGCATTCGTTGCCGAAGGTCTCGCGCAGTTCATCGAGCACGCGCGCTGGGGTATTTCCCGAAGTGCCGTCGTGGTCGATCTTGGTGATCACCACCACCCGGCAGAGTTTTCGGGCTTTCGCGTGGGCCATCATGCGCCGCGCGCCGTATTCGATGCCGCTGTCGGCGGCGATCACGACCATCACTGTTTCCACCGCCGCCAAGGCCGACAGCGCGGGGCCGCGGAAGTCGGGATAGCCCGGGGTGTCGATCAGGTTGATGTGGGTGCCACCGTGATCGATGCCTGCGATCGCGGCATCGAGCGAATGACCGCGCTCTTTCTCGATCGGATCGAAGTCGGACACGGTGCTGCCGCGTTCGATCGTGCCTGCCGTCGGGACGGTGCCGCCGGCGTGCAGCAGGGCTTCGAAGAGCGTGGTTTTGCCGGCGGCGGGGTGGCCTGCCAGGGCCACATTGCGGATGGAGGTGGTGTCGTAGGACATGAGCGGACTTCTCCCTGCGGAAGGGTGGGAAGGCCGTCATGGCTGTCCGCGCTGCGCGACCGAGCGGAGGCGCTCGGCGGGCGGTCATGGCGGGGGCCGGCGCGGGCGCCGGAACCGCAAGAGTCCCGCAGCGGGTGGGGCCGGTCAAGATGCCGGACTGCTTTTGTCTCCCTCGCTTGCGTAAGGGGAGGAACCCAGCGCCAAGCGCCACGCGCTGCTAACGGCACCGCCGCTACGCTGGCCCCCCTTTCAAACCTGGAGCCACACCATGGGCATTTCCCGTCACGCCACCGCGCACTGGGAGGGCGACCTCAAGAGCGGCAAGGGCCAGCTCGGCACGCCGCAAAGCGGAGTACTGGACAACACCCCCTACGCCTTCAGCAGCCGCTTCGGCGACGAGAAAGGCACCAACCCCGAGGAACTCATCGCCGCCGCGCACGCCGGCTGCTTCGCCATGGCGTTGTCGGCCAAGTTGACCGAGGCCGGCCACCCGCCGGACCGGCTCGACAGCCGCGCCGAGGTCGACCTGTCGATGGAGGACGGGCCGGCGCTGTCGCAGATCCGGCTGAAGGTCGAGGCCCGGGTGCCGGGGATCGACGAGGCAAAGTTCCAAGCCATTGCCGAGGACGCCAAGCGCAATTGTCCGGTGTCGAAGGCACTGAGTGCGGTGCCGATCAGTTTGCAGGCCAGGCTGGCCTGACGGGGGCAGGGTCACACCACTTGACCGAGCCGCGTCGCTGTCGGTGCGCTAAACCTCTTCACGGCTCCTTCATCAGGTTCAGGTGGGGTTCGCGCAGGCCCACCGACGATCAGTCACGCGCCGTGTCGGCGCAGGGAGATCCGCCATGAACCGACCATCCGCCACGATCCTGGCGTTCGCGCTGATCGCCGCCGCCGGCACTGCCTCGGCGCAGTCGCTCTATCTGCAGGAGGGCTACGGCGGGCAGGAGGGCTACGGTTGGCCCGGACGCTATGACCAGAGCCACGATGCGCACTACGATTACGCACGGGTGCTGCGGGTGGACCCGGTGTTCGACCGCTACCGCAACCAGCCCGTCAGCGGCCGGCGTTGCTACCAGCGCGATACCTACCTGGATCCGCACGACTCCTACGGCGGGCCCGACCATCCCGGCGGCTACGCCGGCGACGGCCGTGGTGACGACTACTACGACAACGACTATCGCGGCTCCTACGACCCCTACGACCGCTACCCGCGCAGCGGCGGCAGCGAAGGTGGCCGCACCGTCGCGACCGTGATCGGCGGCGTGCTGGGTGCGGTGATCGGCAGCCAGGTCGGCGGCGGCAGCGCACGCTATGCGACCTCGGCGATCGGCACCATGGTCGGCGGCGTCGCCGGCCGCGAGATCTACGAGCACAACCAGCGCACCCGCCGCCACACCGGTACCGTGCGCGTCTGCGACCCGGTCCCGGTCGATGGCTACCACGGCGCCGGGGTCCGCGCGGTCAGCGCCTACGACGTGACCTACGAGTACGCCGGCCGCAGCTACGTCACCCGCACCGACTACCACCCCGGCGACCGCATCCGCGTGCGGGTCGACGTGCGGCCGGAGTAGCGCCCAGCGGACTTGGTGCCAGACCCGTAATGCGGAGCCCGTAGTGCCGAGCTCGCTCGGCAGCAAGAACCAACGCCCCCGCGAGACAGCCAAGGCATCGTTCGAAGCACGTCATGCGAAGCCGCCCGAACAAGCTCGGCTCTACCAGTCGATCTCCCCGCGGATCACGCTGCACACCCGGCCGCCCGACCAGACCTCGCCGTCCGCATCCACCCGCAACTGCAGCCGTGCATCGAACCCGACCTCGCGGCCTTGGCTGGCGACATAACGTCCCCCGTGCCCGGGCAGTGCATCGTTGTGCTTCAGCCACGCCGCCAGCGTCGCGTTGGCGGCGCCGGAGGCCGCATCCTCGAACTGCGCCGGCGCACCGACGAAGGCGCGTACCACCAGGTCGTAGTCATGGCCGCCATCGGCACGCGCGAACGCACACAGGCCCATGCTCCCGGTCTGCTCGGCCAGCTGGCCGATCGCCGCCCAGTCCGGCGCAGCCTCGCGCAAGGCAGTCTCATCGCTCAGCTCGGCCAGCCACCAGCAGCGCCCGCCGTCGACCAGCGCCGGCGGCAATGCGCCCAGCGAGCACCCCGCGAGCGCTGCGGCCAGACGCGGATCATCGGCACTGGCGACCTCGACCACCCGCGCCCGCGGCGTGCGCACTGCGATCGTGCGGGTGGCGCCTTCGCCCTCGACCACCAGCGGCAGAACTCCGGCCAGCCCCTCCTGCAGCAAGCGGCCATCGCGCAGCGTCGCCAGCCCGCATTCGAGCACCGCATGCGCGGTACCGACGCTGGGGTGCCCGGCAAACGGCACCTCCCGGCGCGGGCTGAACATCCGCACCCGGTAACTGGCGCCCGGCTGTGTCGGTGGGAACACGAAGGTGGTTTCCGGCAGCCGTGTCCAGCGCGCGATCGCCTGCATCTGGGCGTCATCCAGGCCCTGCGCCTGGGGGATCACGGCCAGCGGGTTGCCGGCGCCGGGGCGGTCGGCGAATACATCCAGTTGCAGGTAGCGGCGAGCTGTCATGCCGAGGCGGTCCGGTGAGGTTGGTTTGGTGGAGCGGAGGCGGCGTGGTGGCCATGCGAGCGATGGCCGCCTTCCAGTGCGATGGCGCCGTTGCGGTTGCGGCAGCGCACCGGGCCGGCTCGATCCGCGCACGTTCGACTAGAATTGCGTATTCGCACCGGTCCTGCGGCGCGGCGCGTCATTCTAGGGGTTGTCGGCGGAGGCTACCGAAAAACCCGCGGGACCTTCGATCGACGGGGGGCCGCCGGGGGAGGGGTTTGGCTTCGCCCGGGGTGGTCGCGCGCGCCGGGCCCGAGCTTTCCTCATTCTTTCAGACGTTATCAACCGGGGCAGTGTGGTGGCACAAGCGCAACGTTGGGTCGTACTCAAGTTCGGCGGCACCTCGGTGTCCCGCCGCGACCGTTGGGACACCATCGGGCAGCTGGCCGCCGAACGCGTGGCCGGGCAGGACGTGCGCGTGCTGGTGGTGGTCTCGGCGCTGTCCGGGGTCACCAACGAGCTGCAGGCGATCTGCAACGGCGACGACATCGATGCGCGCATTGCCGCACTGGTCGAGAGGCACCGTGCGTTCTGCGCCGAACTCGGGCTCGATGGCGATGCCGTGCTCGGCGAGCGCCTGGACGCGTTGCAGGCACTGGCGCGCGATTCGCGCGCCACCGAGCGCACGCTGGCCTGGCAGGCCGAGGTGCTGGGGCAGGGCGAGCTGCTGTCCTCCACGCTCGGCGCGGCGTACCTGGCATCGCAGGGCCTGGATTTCGGCTGGTGCGATGCGCGCGAGTGGCTCCAGGCCATCGCACTGCCCAACCAGAGCGACTGGGCGACGCGGCTGGCGGTCAACTGCCGGCGCGAGGGCGATGCGGACTTCGCCGAGCGGTTCGCGCGCCAGCCCGCGCGCATGCTGATCACCCAGGGCTTCATCGCGCGCCACGGCGACGGCGGCACCGCGGTGCTCGGTCGCGGCGGCTCCGACACCTCGGCCGGCTACTTCGGCGCGCTGCTCAAGGCGCAATGCGTGGAAATCTGGACCGACGTGCCCGGCATGTTCAGCGCCAACCCGCGCGAGGTGCCCGAGGCGCGCCTGCTCACGAGGCTGGACTACGCCGAGGCGCAGGAAATCGCCACCACCGGCGCCAAGGTGCTGCACCCGCGCTCGATCGCGCCCTGCCGCGACGCCGGCGTGCCGATGAAGATACTCGACACCGAACGGCCCGACCTGCCGGGCACCCGTATCGACGCAAGCGCAGTGACCGTGCCCGGTGTCAAGGCGATCAGCCGGCGCAACGGCATCGTGCTGGTGTCGATGGAGAGCATCGGCATGTGGCAGCAGGTCGGCTTCCTGGCCGACATCTTCGAGCGCTTCCGCGCGCACGGGCTGTCGGTCGACCTGATCGGCTCGGCGGAAACCAACGTCACCGTCTCACTCGATCCCAGCGAGAACCTGGTCAGTGGCAACGTGCTGGAGGCACTCGCGGCCGACCTGTCGGAAGTGTGCCGGGTCAAGGTGATCGCGCCATGCGCGGCGATCACCCTGGTCGGGCGCGGCATGCGCTCGCTGCTGCACCGGCTGTCGGACACCTGGGCGACGTTCGGCCGCGAACGCGTGCACCTGATCTCGCAATCGTCCAACGACCTCAACCTGACGTTCGTGATCGACGAGGCCGACGCCGATGGCCTGCTGCCGCAACTGCATGCCGAGTTGATCCGCGGCGGCGCCATGCCGGTGCGCGAGGCCAGCGTGTTCGGCCCGAGTTGGCACGAGATCGCATACGGCAGGCCGCAGCGGCGCGCGCCTTGGTGGCTGGGCGCAGAGGCTGAGCTCCTGGCCAAGGCGCGGGCCGGCACCCCGTGCTATGTCTACGATCTGGCGACCGTGCGCGAGCGCGCGCGCGAGCTGAGCGGCACGACCGCCATCGATCGCTGCTACTACGCGATCAAGGCCAACCCGCACCCGGCGATCCTGCGCACCCTCGCCGATGAAGGCTTCGGGCTGGAGTGCGTATCGCTGGGCGAGCTCGAGCACGTCTTCGCGACCCTGCCCGGGCTGTCGCCGCAGCGCGTGCTGTTCACCCCGAGCTTCGCGCCGCGGCGAGAGTACGAGGCGGCATTCGCATTCGGCGTCACCGTCACCCTGGACAACATCGAGGCGTTGCAACGTTGGCCGGAGGTGTTCCGCGGCCGCACGTTGTGGCTGCGGCTAGACCTCGGCCACGGCGACGGCCATCACGAGAAGGTGCGCACCGGCGGGGCCGCGGCCAAGTTCGGGCTGCCGGTCGCGCGCTTGGAGGCGTGCCTGGCGGAGACGCGCAAGCTCGGCATCCGCATCAGCGGCCTGCACGCGCACCTGGGCAGCGGCATCGAGGACCCGCTGCACTGGCGCGGGGTCTACGCCCATCTCGCCGGGCTCGCCGACCAGGTCGGCACGATCGAGACGATCGACATCGGCGGCGGTCTGCCGGTCGCGTACACGCCCGATGCACCGGACTTCGATCTTGCCCGCTGGCGCGACGGCCTGGACCAGATCGAGGCCGCGTATCCGCGCTACGGCCTGGTGATCGAGCCGGGCCGCTACCTGGTTGCCGAGAGCGGCGTGCTGTTGCTCACCGTCACCCAGGTGGTGGAGAAGGACGGCATCCGCCGCGTCGGCTGCGATGCCGGAATGAACGCGCTGATGCGCCCGGCGATGTACGACGCCTACCACGGCATCCACAACCTGAGCCGCCTCGGCGATGGCGAGTCCGTGGCGAGGTTCGACATCGTCGGTCCGATCTGCGAGAGCAGCGACGTGCTCGGCCGCGGCCGGTCCCTGCCGGCGGCCACCGGCGAAGGCGACGTGCTGCTGGTCGCCGACGCCGGCGCCTACGGCATGGTCATGGCGCACACCTACAACCAGCGGGCGCTGCCGGCGGAGGACGTGATGTAGGCGGGTTTCAACCCGCCGCTTTCTTGCGGCAGCGGCCACCGCGGTTGAGGTGCGACGCTTCACGAATTTGGCAATGGCGGGTTGAAACCCGCGGCACCCTTGGAATGGCAACGGCGGGTTGAAACCCGCCTTACGGGTTAAAGCATGACTGAGTGGAAATTCAAACGCGACGCGATCCGGACGTTCCGCTTCGTGCGCTGCGGCCTGGATCCGGCGACCGGTGTGGCGCAACTGGTGTACGCGTTCGACGACGGCCCCGAGCTGGTCGAGACGATCACCGTGCCGGGCGCGCCGTTCGCGCTGGAAGGCGAGCGCGCCGTGGCGGTGGAGCAGGCGCTGCGCTTGCTGCATCTGATCGCCGGCGTCAGCTACTACAAGGCCGCGGTGCCGGAGCAGATCCGTATCGAGTCTTACGATATCGATGGCGATACCGCGGGCTTGCTGGAGACGATCTATGAGAACGGTCTGGGCGAATTCTCGTATCGGAACGGGCTAAACCTGCAAGGGAAGATTCGTTTCCCGGTGCAAGCCGGCGTGTGTTCACCCCAGCCCTCTCCCGCAGGCGCGAGCGGGGACAGAGGCGAGGGTGCGCCTGCGCTCGGCCTGCGCGAGCACGCGCTGGTCGCGATCGGCGGCGGCAAGGATTCGCTGGTCAGCATCGAGGCCCTGCGCGCGCTCGGCATCGAGCAGACGGTCAGCTGGATCGGCGGCTCGCAGCTGATCCAGGCCTGCGCCGAGCGCACCGGACTGCCGACGCTCAACGTCGGCCGCGCACTAGCGCCACAACTGTTCGACTACAACCGCGAGGGTGCGTGGAACGGGCACATTCCCGTCACTGCGGTGAACTCGGCGATCCTGGTGCTCGCCGCGCTGCTGCATGGCGTCGACCAGGTGGTGTTCTCCAACGAGCGCTCGGCCAGCTACGGCAGCGTGATTCTCGACCAGGAGGGCCGGGAAACCGGCGAGGTGAACCACCAGTGGTCCAAGGGCTGGGCGTTCGAGTCGGCCTTCGGCGATCACGTGCAGCGCCGTGTCGCCGCCGACCTGCGGTACTACTCGCTGCTGCGCCCGCTCAGCGAGCTCGCGGTCGCGCGCCAGTTCACCCGCAGCGACCGTTACGACGCGCACTTCTCCAGCTGCAACCGCAATTTCCACATCCTCGGCGAGCGCCCGACCAACCGCTGGTGCGGGGTCTGCCCGAAGTGCCACTTCGTGTTCCTGGCGCTGGCGCCGTTCATGTCCAAGCCACGCCTGGTCGGCATCTTCGGCCGCAACCTGCTCGACGACCCGGCGCAGGCCGCCGGCTACGACGCGCTGCTAGAGTTCCAGGACCACAAGCCGTTCGAATGCGTTGGCGAAGGCCGCGAGGCGCGCGCGGCACTGGCGGCCTTGACCGACCGGCCGGAATGGCGCGAGGACGCGCTGGTGGAGCGTTTCGCACGCGAGATCCGGCCGCAGTTGGGCGACGCCGATTTGCGGATCGCACCGCTGCTGGTGCTCGACGAAGAGCAACGCATTCCGCCGACGCTGTGGGAAAAGCTGCGTGCGCATCTCGCAGCTTGAGGCCGTCGCCCGCAGCGGCGGCCGCATCGCCCTGTGGGGCTGGGGCCGCGAGGGCCGCGCTGCGTACAACGCGATACGCTTCCGCCTGCCACAATTGCCGCTGACGCTGCTGTGCGGCAGCGAGGAGGTCGTCGGCGCCGCAGCCTTGTCCGATGCATGGCTGGCGATCGAAACCGACGCCAGCGCCGAGCGCCTGTGCTCGTTCGAGCTGATCGTGAAGTCGCCGGGCATCAGCCCGTACCGCCCCGAAGCCGTCACCGCGGCGGCGCAAGGCACCCGTTTCATCGGCGGCACCACCCTGTGGTTCGCCGAGCAGGCCGCTGCCGACGGCGTCGCGGCCGGCACGGTTTGCATCACCGGCACCAAGGGCAAGAGCACCAGCACTGCGCTGCTGGCGCACCTGCTGCGCGCCGGCGGCCACCGCACCGCGCTGGCGGGCAACATCGGGCTGCCGCTGCTGGAGCTCCCCGATCCGCCGGGCGAGTTCCAGGCGATCGAACTGTCGAGTTATCAAACCGGCGATGTCGCCGCCAGCGGCGTGCGGCCTGACATCGCGGTGGCCACCAACATTTTTCCGGAGCACCTCGACTGGCACGGCTCGGAGGCGCGCTATGTCGAAGACAAGCTGCGTCTGCTGACCGAGGCCAGACCCCGCATTGCGGTGTTGAACGCAGACGATGCCCGGCTGGCGAGCCTGTCATTGCCGGGCAGCGAGGTGCGCTGGTTCGGTGGCGAGCACGGCTGGCACCTGCGCGGCGACCTGCTGTATCGCGACGACAGGCCGGTCATGGACACCGCCACGCTGCCGCTGCCTGGGCGTCACAACCGCGGCAACCTGTGCGCGGTGCTGACCGCGATCGACGCACTCGGGCTGGACGCCGCAGCGCTGTCGCCGTACGCCGCGACGTTCCAATCGTTGCCGCACCGCCTGCAGACGCTGGGCACGCGCGATGGCATCACCTACGTCAACGACTCCATCAGCACCACCCCGCACGCCAGCCTCGCCGCGCTGGAGTGCTTCGGCGGGCGTCGCGTGGCGATCCTGGTCGGCGGCCATGACCGTGGCCTGGATTGGTCGGTATTCGCCGAAGCGATGCATCGCGAGCGGCCGCTCGCAATCGTGACGATGGGCGGCAACGGCCCGCGCATCCATGAGCTGCTGGCGCCGCTGGCGGCATGCGAGGATTTCGCGCTGTCGTCGGCGGCGGATCTGGCGCAGGCGCTGTCGCAGGCGCGTTTGGCAGTGGGCCGCGACGGCGTGGTGCTGCTGTCGCCCGGCGCGCCGAGCTTCGGGCCATACCGCGACTACGTGGCACGTGGCAGTCACTTCGCCGAACTGGCCGGATTCGATCCGGAGACGATCAGCGCGATCCCGGGGCTGGGCGTCGCCTGACTGCCGGTTCGGCGGCTTTCGAACTTCATTTCTCGCCGTGACCGGATAGCCACGCCCGCACCCGCTCACGCTGCCATCGAAGCGCTGGGGTAGGCTTCGCCGATCCGCTTCGAGAGGAAAACGCCATGCGCAGTCACCGCCTTGCCGCCGCCCTGCCCTTGCTGCTGTGCGCCGCGCCCGCGTTCGCCGCGATGACGGCCGAGCCGGTCGAATGGAGCATCGGCGAGGATGCCTACCGCGGCGTGCTCGTTTACGACGACGCCACCCCCGCCGTGCGTCCCGGCCTGGTGATGGTGCCGAACTGGCGCGGCATCAATCCGGCGGCGGTCGAGCAGGCGGGGAAAATTGCCGGCGACGACTACGTGGTGCTGGTGGCCGATGTCTACGGCAGCGAGGTGCGGCCCAAGGACAACCAGGAGGCCGGCCAGGCCGCCGGTCCATTGCTCAAGGACCGCGAGCGCTTGCGTACGCGCATCGAGAAGGCGGTGGAGGTGCTGCGGGCGCAGGCCGGCAGCGCTCCGCTGGATGCCGGGAAGATCGGCGCGCTGGGCTTCTGCTTCGGCGGCAGCACCGTGCTGGAGCTGGTCCGCGGCGGCAGCAACCTGGCCGGCGTGGTCAGCCTGCACGGCGGCCTTGAGACGCCGCTGCCGGCCGAACCCAGTTCAGCAGGTACTCCAGCGCGCACGCCGGTGCTGGTGCTCAACGGCGCCGAGGACCGCGCCGTCACCGACCAGGACATCGGGGATTTCGAGCAGGAAATGGATGCGGCCGATGCCGACTGGCAGTTCGTCAACTTCGGCGGTGCGGTGCACTGCTTCGCCGAGCCGAGTGCCGGCGACGACCCGGAAAGCAACTGCCGCTACGACGCCCGCGCGGCCGAACGCGCCTACCGGATGATGGACGGCTTCTTCCGCGAGCGGTTTGCGGCGGAGTAGGAGCGCGCGTGGGTGCGGTGCGCGGTCGCATCATTCTCGGTCGCGGGCATGGCCCGCTCGTACAGGTGGGTTTACGCGTGGATCGTCAGAGCCGCTTTTGTAGGAGCGCCCCATCTTTGTGGAGGCATGGGCGCGACCACGCCATTATCGGTCAATGGTTGCGGCTGATGGCGTAGCGGGCCAGGCCGCGTAAGGCGGCGACGTAGTCGTTCTCCTGCAGGCCGTCCAGCGCCTGCTCCGCCGCCTGGGCGTACTCGCGCGCGAGCCGGCGGCTGTAGTCCAGCCCGCCGGTGGCGTGGATCGCCGCCAGCACGTCGGGCATCGCCCCGGTGTCACCCTGCTCGATCGCGTGGCGCAGCCGCTCGCGGGTGGCCGCATCGCCGTGGGCGATCGCGTGGATCAGCGGCAGCGTGGCCTTGCCTTCGGCCAGGTCATCGCCGAGGTTCTTGCCCATCGTTTCGGCATCGGAGGCGTAGTCGAGCACGTCGTCGGCGATCTGGAACGCGTAGCCTAGATTGAGCCCGTAGTCATGCAGCGCGTCGCAGGTGGCGGCATCGGCGCCAGCCAGCAGCGCGCCGAGCCGCGTGGCCGCGGCGAACAGGACCGCGGTCTTGCGCTCGATCACGCGCAGGTAGGCGGCCTGGTCGGTGTCAGGGTTGCGCACGTGCAGCAGTTGCAGCACCTCGCCTTCGGCGATCCGGTTGGTGGTGTCGGCGAGGATCCGCATCACTTCCATGCGGTCGAGCTCGACCATCAGCTGGAAGCTGCGCGAGTACAGGAAGTCGCCGACCAGCACGCTGGCGGCATTGCCCCAGACCGCGTTGGCGGTGCTGCGGCCGCGACGCAGGCCGGACTCGTCGACCACGTCGTCGTGCAGCAGCGTGGCGGTGTGGATGAACTCGACCACCGCGGCGAGCTGGTGCGCGTCCGGGCCGATGCCCGGTCCGCTGGCAGCTTCACCGGCGCTGCCGTCGTGGCCCCGCAGCGCCCCGGTCGACAGCAGCAGCAGCATCGGCCGCAGGCGCTTGCCGCCGGCGCCTATGATGTACTCGGCCACCTGGTTGATCAGCACCACGTCCGAAGCCAGCCGCCGCCGAATCAGCGTATCGACCGCGTTCATGTCGTCGCGGGTCAGCGCCTGGATGTCGGGCAGGGCGAGGGCAGGCGGGGGCAGGGCGCTTGCGTGCATGGGGCGGCCAGAAGCAGGGGGCCACGATTATAGGCGTCGCGTCCCAGCGGCCGAGAACCGGCCGCTGGGACGCCCGATTCGGGAAAGTCCCACCCCGGCCCGGGCGATCGCCCGACGGCCGCGCCGGAGCGGACGCGTATACTGCGGTGCCCCGTCGCCTGGCAGGCGACCCTCGCCCGTCGATAACAAAGGACCCTCACTCCATGGCACGTGGCATCAACAAGGTCATCCTGGTCGGCAACCTCGGTAACGACCCCGAAACCAAGTACACCCAGGGTGGCATGGCGATCACCACCTTGAGCCTGGCCACCACCAGCGTGCGCAAGGACAAGGATGGCCAGCAGATCGAAAAGACCGAATGGCACCGCGTCAAGCTGTTCGGCAAGCTCGGCGAGATCGCCGGCGAGTACCTCAAGAAGGGCCGCCAGGTCTACATCGAAGGTTCGATCCGCTACGACAAGTTCACCGGCCAGGACGGCGTCGAGAAGTACTTCACCGATATCGTCGCCGACGAGATGCAGATGCTCGGCGGCGGTGGTGGTGAGGGCGGCGGCGGTGGCGGCGGCGGCCGCAGCGACTACCGCGGTGGTGGCGATCGCAACGAACGCCCGTCGCGCCCGCCTGGCGACCAGCCGTCGGCGCCGCGCCGCGAGGCCCCGCCGGCCAAGAGCAACGACTTCGCCGACGACTTCGCCGACGACGACATTCCGTTCTGAGTCAGCAGGACCGTCGTCCGCAATCTCGAATGCAGCAAACGGAGTGTTAAGTGCCCACTTGGCTCGTGACCGGCGGTGCCGGTTTCATCGGCGGTAATTTCGTTCTCGACGCGGTGACCCGCCAGGGCGTGCGGGTGGTCAACCTGGACGCGCTGACTTACGCCGGCAATCCCGACACCCTCGCGCCGCTGGCCGATGACCCCAACCACGTGTTCGTGCACGGGGACATCGGCGATGCCGACCTGGTCGCAGGCCTGCTGGCCGAACACCGCCCCGACGCGGTGGTCAACTTCGCCGCCGAAAGCCATGTCGACCGGTCGATCGACGGCCCGGCCGCGTTCGTGCAGACCAACGTGGTGGGGACGCTGAACCTGCTGGAAAAATCGCGCGACTACTGGAAATCACTCGACGAGGCGGGCCAGGCGGCGTTCCGCTTCCTGCACGTGTCGACCGACGAGGTCTACGGGTCGCTGGGCGCGACCGGGAAGTTCACCGAACACACGCCGTTCGCGCCCAACTCCCCGTATTCGGCGTCCAAGGCCGCGTCCGACCACCTGGTCCGCGCCTTCCACCACACCTACGGGCTGCCGGTCGTCACCACCAACTGCTCGAACAACTACGGCCCCTACCAGTTCCCGGAAAAACTCATCCCGCTGGTCATCGCCAAGGCGCTGGCGGGCGAGCCGCTGCCGGTCTATGGCGACGGGCTCAACGTGCGCGACTGGCTGTTCGTCGGTGACCACTGCGCCGCGATCGCGCGCGTGCTGGAAGCCGGACGGCCCGGGGAGACCTACAACGTCGGCGGCGATGCCGAGCGCCCCAACATCGAGGTGGTGAAGACGATCTGCGCGCTGCTCGACGAGCGCCGGCCACTGGCCGACGGGCGCACGCGCGAATCGCTGATCACCTACGTCAAGGACCGGCCCGGGCACGACCGCCGCTACGCCATCGACGCCTCCAAGCTGCAGGGCGAGCTCGGCTGGGCGCCCACGGTCACCTTCGAGCAGGGCATGGCGCAGACCGTCGACTGGTACCTCGCGCATCAGCCCTGGGTGCAGCGCGTGCTCGATGGCAGCTATCGGCTCGAACGCATCGGCGGCGCGGAATGACCGGCATGAGCCATTCCACCATCATCCTGCTGCGGCCTCGCGAGGCCGGCAGCGCAGCGCGCAGGTTTTTGCGAGGGAGTCGCACATGAGAAAGGGCATCGTCCTGGCCGGCGGCTCCGGCACCCGGCTGTATCCGGTCACCCAGGCGGTCAGCAAGCAGCTGCTGCCGGTGTACGACAAGCCGATGATCTACTACCCGCTCAGCGTGCTGATGCTCGCCGGTATCCGGGAAGTGCTGATCATCAACACACCGCACGAGCAGGCGCTGTTCAAGCACCTGCTCGGCGACGGCTCGCAGTGGGGCATGTCGATCGAGTATGCGGCGCAGCCCAGTCCGGACGGGCTGGCGCAGGCGTTCCTGATCGGGCGCGAGTTCATCGATGGCAAGCCCTGCTGCCTGGTGCTCGGCGACAACATTTTCCACGGCCCGGGCCTGACCGCGATGCTGCAACGCGCCGACCAGCGCGAGCATGGCGCCACCGTGTTCGGCTACTGGGTGCGCGACCCCGAGCGCTACGGCGTGGCCGAGTTCGATGCCAACGGCACCGTAATCGCCATCGAGGAGAAGCCGGCCGAGCCGCGCTCCAACTATGCGGTCACCGGGCTGTACTTCTACGACGGCCGGGTCAGCGACATCGCCGCCGAACTCAAGCCTTCGCCGCGCGGCGAGCTCGAGATCACCGACCTCAACCGGGTGTACCTGGCCGAGGGCTCGCTGCACCTGGAGCAGCTCGGCCGTGGTCATGCATGGCTCGATACCGGCACCCACCAGTCGCTGCTGGAAGCGTCCAACTTCATCGAGACTATGGAGGCGCGGCAGGGGCTGCGCATCTGCTGCCCCGAGGAGATCGCCTGGAACAACGGCTGGATCACCGCCGAGGACCTGAGCCGGCTGGCGCAGCCGCTGGCCAAGAACGGCTACGGCCGCTACCTGCTGGGCCTGGCCGAGCGCGGCTTCGTGCCGTGAGGGCGGCGCCATGAAGGTCAGCGAAACCGGCCTGCCCGGCTGCCTGGTGATCGAGCCGCGCGTGTTCGGCGACGACCGCGGGTTCTTCTTCGAGTCGTTCAACCACGACAAGCTCGCCGAGCACGGTCTGCAACCGGCGTTCGTGCAGGGCAACGTGTCCTCCTCCAGCCGCGGCGTGCTGCGTGGCCTGCACTACCAGTGGCCCAATCCGCAGGGCAAGTACGTCTCGGTGGTCGAGGGCGAGGTCTGGGACGTGGCGGTCGACATCCGTCGCGGCTCGCCGCATTTCGGCCGCTGGACCGCGGTGCTGCTGAGCGCCGAAAACAAGCGGCATTTCTGGGTGCCCGAAGGCTTCGCCCACGGCTTCGTGACCCTGAGCGAGCGCGCGGTGTTCACCTACCTGTGCACGGCGACCTACGACGCCGCGGCCGACGCCAATATCCGCTGGGACGATCCGCGGCTGGCGATCGACTGGCCGGTCAGCGCGCCGTCGCTGTCGGACAAGGACGCCCGCGCGCCGCTGCTCGACGAGGTGGCGGAGCAGCGGTTGCCGCTCTATCGGCCATGAAGATCCTGCTGCTGGGCGGCAACGGCCAGGTCGGCCATGAGTTGCGACGCAGCCTGGCGCCGCTGGGCGAGGTGGTGGTGACCACGCGCGACGGCAGCCTGGCCGATGGCGCGGCCTGCACCGCGCTGGACCTGTCGGAGCTGGCCGACATCGCGCCGCTGGTCGAGCGCATCGCGCCCGATGCCGTGGTCAACGCCACCGCCTACACCGCGGTCGACCGCGCCGAGGACGAGCGCGACGCGGCGTTCCGCATCAACGCCGAAGCCGTCGGCGTACTGGCCGGGGCCTGTGCCCGGCAGCGCGCAAGGCTGATCCACTATTCGACCGACTACGTGTTCGACGGCAGCGCCACCCGGCCGTACCGCGAAGACGATGCGACCGCGCCGGTGGGTGTCTACGGCGCCAGCAAGCTCGCCGGCGAGCAGGCGATCACCGCCAGCGAGGCGGATCATCTGATCCTGCGCACCGCCTGGGTCTACGGCCTGCACGGCCAGAACTTCCTGCGCACGATGCTGCGGGTCGGCGCCGAACGCGACCAGTTGCGCGTGGTCGCCGACCAAGTCGGTTCGCCGACGCCGGCCTGGCTGATCGCCGACGCCACCGCGACCCTCCTGAGTAACGGGTGGTCCGAACCAGGGGTGCGCCACCTGGTCGCCGGCGGACAGACCAGCTGGCACGGATTTGCCGAGGCGATCTTCGAGCAGGCCATCGCTGCCGGTCTCATCCAGCGCCGACCCTCGGTGGAGGCCATCAGCACCGCCGAGTACCCGACGCGGGCACACCGCCCGGCCTATTCGGTGCTCGATACCCGCCGACTGACTGAAGACCATGGGGTGTCATTGCCGGACTGGCGGCATGCCCTGGAGCGCACCTTGCAAGACGCGAGCCGCCACGCGTAGAGCGAAGCTTGCTTCGCCTGCCGTTCGCCACGACCCGAGCCGAAAGCAGCCGAGCAAGCGCGGCTCTACGGACTTCGCGCCGCGTACGAATACCTTGCATGTCCAAGGCGCCAATGTCGCGCCGCCGCACCCATATCCGGGTGCCGTCCACCAGCGGATCGGGTAGGCTTGGCGCGGCGAAATACGACCGTGCCATCCTGGGGGTTGGGTCATCGCGCTTTTCCAAGGGCCGGGCGGCGCGACCGCCGCAGGCGCCGCCAACACTAGACAGGAGTCGACCGATGAAGCATTTGGCAACCGCCCTACTGCTGGCCACCGGCCTGGCCACGGCACCGGCGGCAACCGCCGTTGACGTACGTGCCTACGTCAAGAAGGACGCGTTCAACCAGATCAAGATCTCGCCGGATGGTGACCACTACGCTGCGACCATTCCGCGTGAGGATCGCACTGGATTGGTGATCATGCGCCGGAGCGACAATACGCTCACCGCTGGGTTCCACATGGGCAAGAATACCCACGTCGCAGACTTTGACTGGGTGAATCCGGAGCGGGTGTTGATCAGCATGACCGAGAAATTCGGTGCGCTCGACCAGCCGCGCTACACCGGCGAGATCTACGCGATCAGTGCCGATGGCAGCGGTGCCGAGCTGCTGGTGGGCCAGCGCGTGCGGGGCGCGGGTCCGGGCACGCGCATCCAGCGGAAGAAGGTCGAAGCCGTCGTCGCGTCCCTTGTCGACGATCTGCCCGGCGACGACGACCACGTGATCATTTCCGTCAGACCGTTCAGGCCGGATCCCTACACCCGCGCCGAGCGCATGAATGTCTACAGCGGTCGCCGCCATACGATCGCGCGTGCCCCGGTACGCAACGCACGTTTCGTCACCGACAACCAGGGCGTGGTCCGCTTTGCGGTGGGCGCGGGCACGGACAATCGCCAGAAGCTGTACTACCGTGCCGATGGCGATGCCGAGTGGGAACTCATCAACAACGAGACGGCCAGCAGGCTGAGGCAGTGGCCGATCGGCTTCGCAGCCGATGACCAAACGGCGTACCTCGAGGCCGAGCAGGCACAGGGGCCGAACGCAATCCTGGGGTTCGAAATCTCCACCGGCACGCGCTCGGTCTTGCTGCGCGACGACACCGTCGACCCGAGTCATATCCTGTACCGCAATGGCTCGCGCATTCCAGTTGGAGTTCGGTTCATCGACGGCGAGCCGCGCACCGAATTCATCGATGCGGGTTCGGCCGAGGCGCGGCTGTACCGCAGCCTTGAGGCTGCATTCGCGGGCACGCGTGTGGCGATCAGCTCGCAAACGGCGGACGGGAGTCTCGCGCTCGTGTACACCGGGAGCGACCGCAGCCCGGGCGACTTTTACGTGTTCGACGCCAAGGCGAAGACCGCCGACCATCTGCTGAGCCGCCGCGAGTGGTTCGATCCGGCGCAGATGGCGCCGATGCGACCGTTCGAGTTCAAGGCCCGGGACGGGCTTGTCGTGCACGGTTACCTCACCGTTCCAAACGGCTCCGGCGGGAAGACCCTGCCGATGGTGGTGATGCCGCATGGCGGGCCGTTCGGTGTGCGGGACGTCTGGGGGTTCGACAGCGACGTTCAGATGCTCGCGCACGCCGGTTACGCGGTGCTGCAGGTCAACTTCCGCGGCTCGGGCGGTTACGGCAGGGCATTCGAGAGTGCGGGTGCACGGCAGTGGGGCAAGGCGATGCAGGACGACCTGACCGATGCCACGCATTGGGCCATGGAGCAGGGGATCGCAGCCAAGGACCGGATCTGCATCTACGGTGCGAGTTACGGGGCCTATGCATCGCTGATGGGCGTCGCGAAGGAGCCGGAGCTGTACCGCTGCGCGGTCGGCTACGTCGGCGTTTACGACCTGCCGACGATGCATACCCGTGGCGATATCCAGGAGCACCGGTCCGGCGAAACCTACCTGGAGGAATGGATCGGTGATCCTGAGCAGTTGGCCACGGTGTCGCCGAACCGGATGGCAAGCCGGATCAAGGCGCCGGTGTTCCTCGCCGCCGGCGGCGAGGACGAGCGCACGCCGATCGAACACACCGAGATGATGGAAAAGGCGCTGCGTGAGGCCGGCGTGCCGGTCGAGACGCTGTACTACCCGACTGAAGGCCATGGATTCTACGTCGAGGCCAACCGCAACGAGTACTACACCCGGCTGCTGGCCTTCCTGTCGCGCAGCCTGGACGGCAAGACCGCCAGCGTGGCGCCGGCCGGCGGTGCCGCCAGCGCGGCCGAATGATCCATTGCCCGTCGGTCACCCGTAATTTGATCAGGAGATCCACCATGCGCCCTTGCCTGCTTGCCCTCATGCTCGCCGCCGCGCTGCCGGCGACCTCGCTCGCCGCCACCCGTGGCCTGGAAGGGCGCGACCTGGCCACGATGGATCGTTATTCATCGCCGACGCTGTCGCCCGACGGCCGCCAGCTGGTGTTCGCCAAACGCGTGGTCGATTTCGACCAGAACAAGTCCAGCACCGGGCTGTGGATCGAGAACCTGGCCATGCGCGACGCCGCGCCGCCCCGGCGGCTCACCCCGGAGGGCTGGAACGTCAATTCGCCGGGCTTCTCGCCCGACGGCCAGACAGTCTATTTCCTCAGCAGCAAGTCCGGCACCTCGCAGCTCTATGCGATCCCGGTCGGCGGCGGCACGCCGCGGCAACTGACCGGGTTCGCACTCGACATCGGCACCTGGCAGCTGTCACCCGGTGGGTCTCGCATCGCCTTCAGCGCAGACACCTACCGCGACTGCGGGGCGGACTTCGCCTGCACCCAGGCGCGGCTAGGGGAGAGCGAGGAGAGCCACGCCAGTGGCGTGGTCTACGACCAGCTCTTCATCCGCCACTGGGACACCTGGAGCGACGGCCGCCGCAACCGCCTGTTTGTCGCCGAGCTGCCGCAGGGCGAGGAGGCCACGCCGGTCGATGACGCGGTGGCGGTCAGCCGGGCGCTGGAAGGCGACGTGCCGTCCAAGCCGTTCGGCGGCGCCGAGGACTACACCTGGGCGCCGGACGGGCAGTCGCTGGTCGCCAGCGTGCGCGTCGCCGGCCGCACCGAACCGTGGTCGACCAATTTCGACCTGTACCGCCTCAGCGCCGACGGCAGCGCTGCGCCGGTCAACCTGACCGCCGGTAACCCGGCCTGGGACGCCGGCCCGGTGTTCAGCGACGACGGCGACACGCTGTACTACCGGGCGATGAAGCGCGCCGGATTTGAGGCGGACCGTCTGGGACTGTACGCGCTCGACCTGGCCAGCGGCGAGCGTCGCGAGATCGCACCGCAGTGGGATCGCTCGGCCTCCGACATCACCCTGTCCGGAGACGGCGGCACGGTTTACACCACGGCCCAGGACACCGGCGAGCATCCGCTGTTCGCAGTCGATATCGCGACCGGTGCGGTGACCGAGGTGGTCGGCGACGGCAGCGTCGGGTCGGTGCAGTTGGCCGGCGGCACGCTGGCGTTCACCCGCAACAGCATGACCACCGGCGACCGCATCTACACCGGCGGCATCGATGGCGCGCCGCTGCGTGCGATCACCCCGGGTGCCGCCGAGATGCTGCCCGAGGTCGGGTTCGGCGAATACGAGCAGTTCACTTTCCAGGGCTGGAACGACGAGACCGTGCACGGTTACGTGGTCAAGCCATGGAATTATCAGGAAGGCGAGGACTACCCGGTCGCCTTCCTGATCCACGGCGGCCCGCAGGGCAGCTTCGGCAACGGCTGGAGCTACCGCTGGAATCCGCAGACCTATGCCGGCCAGGGCTATGCGGTGGTGATGATCGATTTCCACGGTTCGGTCGGCTACGGCCAGGCGTTCACCGACGCGATCAGCCAGCACTGGGGCGACCGGCCGCTGGAAGACCTGCAGAAGGGCTGGGCCGCGGCGCAGCAGCAGTTCGGGTTTCTCGACGGCGACAACGCCTGCGCGCTGGGTGCCAGTTATGGCGGCTACATGGTCAACTGGATCGCCGGCAACTGGAATGAACCCTGGCAGTGCCTGGTCAACCACGACGGCGTGTTCGACCTGCGCTCGATGGGCTACGTGACCGAAGAGCTTTGGTTCACCGAGTGGGAGCACGGCGGCACCGTGTTCGACAACCCCGAGGGCTACGAGCAGTTCAACCCGGTGCTGCACGTCGATGAGTGGCGCGTGCCGATGCTGGTGGTGCAGGGCGAGAAGGACTATCGCGTGCCCGTCGACCAGGGCATCGCGACCTTCACCGCGCTGCAGCGCCAAGGCATCGATTCGAAGCTGCTGTATTTCCCCGACGAGAACCACTGGGTGCTGCAGCCGCACAACAGCGTGCTGTGGCATGACACGGTCAATGCCTGGCTGGAGGCGCACCTCGGCGGCGATCCGACCCCCTAGGGAGCGCTTCACGCTTCTGCACCGCCTGCGCGTGCGGACCGCAGCGCGTCGCGGGCATGGCCCGCTCCTACAAGAGAGAAACGACTGATGGTGCCACCGACCTCTACCGCCCTGATCACCAACGATGCCGTCGTGCTGGGCATGCTGGCCATCATCCTGGGCGGCGTCTTCTGGACCGCATCGCGGACCGAGGGGTTCTGGAAGAAGTTCTACACCTACGTCCCGGCGCTGCTGCTGTGCTACCTGATCCCGTCGGTATTCAACAGCCTGGGCGTGATCGACGGCGCCACTTCCGGCCTCTACCCGATGGCACGCGATTACCTGCTGCCCAGCGCGCTGGTGCTGCTGTGCGTGGCGATCGACTTCGGCGCGGTGGTGCGGCTCGGGCCCAAGGCGGTAATCATGTTCCTGACCGGCACCTTCGGGGTGATGCTCGGCGGCGTGGTGGCCTTGCTGGCGATGGGCGTGATCCACCCCGAGGCAGTCGCCGGCGACACCTGGCGCGGCATGACCACGGTGGCCGGCAGCTGGATCGGCGGCGGCGCCAACCAGGCGGCGATGAAGGAAGTCTTCGAGGTGGAGGCAACGATGTTCGGCCAGTTCGTCGCGGTCGACGTGCTGGTCGCGAGCCTGTGGCTGGCGGTGTTGCTGTTCCTGGCCGGGCGCGCGCAGACCTTCGACCGCTGGACCCGCGCCGACCTCAGCGCGATCGACGATCTCAAGTGCCGCATCGAGGCCTACCAGGCCCAGCACTCGCGCAATCCGACGCTGACCGACCTGATGGTGATCCTCGCGGTCGGGCTCGGCGCGACCGGCTTCGCCCATTTCATCACCGATCCGCTGGTGGCCTGGATTTCCAGTCTGCCGGCCGAGTGGGAGCTGGAGAACTACAGCCTGACCGCCCGGTTCTTCTGGATCACCGTGATCGCCACCACGATCGGCCTGGCGCTGAGTTTCACCCGCGCGCGCTCGCTGGAAGGCGCCGGCGCATCGCGGATCGGCTCGGCGATGCTGTACGTGCTGGTCGCCACGATCGGCATGCAGATGGACCTGGGCGCGTTGCTCGACCGGCCCTGGCTGTTCCTGCTCGGGCTGATCTGGATACTGGTGCATGCCGCGCTGATGCTCGGCGTGGCCAAGCTGATCCGGGCGCCGCTGTTCTTCGTTGCGGTCGGCTCGCAGGCCAACATCGGTGGCGCGGCATCGGCACCGGTCGTGGCCAGTGCGTTCCACCCGGCCCTGGCGCCGGTCGGCGTGTTGCTGGCGGTGCTGGGTTATGCGCTCGGCACCTACGCCGCCTACGCCACCGGCCTGTTGCTGCGGGCAATCGCCGCATGAGCCCGTGCCTGCGGGTTTTCGGGGCCTGAGGCAGCCGGGCACGACACCCGGAAGAGTCCGACTTCATCGCGTGCACAGGGAGAGGGATCATGAGCATCGACAGCGACAACAAGCCGGCCGAGCCGTACAAGGGCCCGGAGCGCCGCAGCGGCAAGGAGCGCCGGCAGGGCACCGTGCGACGCGAGGAGATCCGCTTCGAGCCGGACAAGGAAGACCGCCGCAGCGGCAAGGACCGGCGCAAGCGCAGCGGCTGGGACGGCACGTTGCTGCGCTGACCGGCGGTCCAGCGGCTCTGCGTGGCTGTGCGGATAGCGTGCAGCCAGCGGGAGCCGGTGGCCTGTTCGTGCGGCGGCGTTCCCGTATGGCGCTGGCCGCGCGCCGGCCTAGAGCCAGCGCGCGCGCTTGAACATGCGGTACAGCACCGTGCAAACCAGCGCGACCGCGCCGAGCAGCACCGGGTAGCTCCAGCGCCCCTCCAGTTCCGGCATGTGGATGAAGTTCATGCCGTACCAGCTGGCGACCAAGGTCGGCGCCGCGAGCAGGGCGGCCCAGGCGCCGAGCCGCTTCACGATCTCCCCCTGCCGCGCCGTCACCAGCGCCAGGTTGACGCTGACCGCGGCGGTCAGCATCTCGCGCAGGGTGTCGGTGGACTCGTTGATCCGCACGGTATGGTCGAGCACGTCGCGGAAGTACAGCTGGATCTCGCCATCGATCAGTCCGTCGCGCGAGCGCGCAAGCTGTCCGAGGATGTCCTGCATCGGCCCCACCGCCATGCGCAGGTGGGTCAGCTCGCGCTTGAGGTCGTACAGCTCCTGCACCGTGTTCTTGCGGAAATCCTCGGCGAAGATGTTCTGCTCCAGCGCGTTCAGGGCCAGGTTGAACTCCTCGACGATCGGCACGAAGTCGTCGACCGCCAGGTCCAGCACCGCATACAGCGCTGCGCCCGGCCCGTGCCGCAGCAGGGCCGGCTCACGCTCCATGCGCGCGCGTGCCGGGGCATAGCTGGTCGAGGCGCCGTGGCGCACGCTGACCAGGTAGCGGGGGCCGACGAACAGGTGCGTCTCGCCGAAGCGGATGTGGCGGTCGGCGGCCTGCGCGGTATGGATTGCGATGAACAGCGACTGGCCGTAGAGCTCGATCTTTGGACGCTGGTGCGCCTTGCGCGCGTCCTCGACCGCCAGGTCGTGCAGCCCGAACTCCTCCTGCAGCAGGTCAAGGGTGTGCTCGTCCGGCTCGTACAGCCCGACCCAGACAAAACCGCCTTCATCGACTGCAAGCGCGTCGCTGATCGCCTCCAGCGATATATCGCGGCGGGCGCCGTCGCGGCTATACGCGGCGCAGTTGATCACGCACGGTGGCAGATTGGGTCGTTCGCTCATCGACCGCATCCTGCCCGCCGCGACCCGCGCGGGCAAGCGCCCGGTTGCGCGCGCGGAACCCCAGCATCAGACCGGCATGCAGCGGGAGCAGCAGCGCGATCCAGTGCGCGTTGCGCTGGGGAAGCGCCTGCAGCCAGTAGGCGAAGAGCCCGACCACCGCAAGCGCGAGCGTCGTGGCCAGGACGATCCAGAACCAGCGGCCCGGCGCCCGCCCGCGCAGCACCCGCCATCCCCCCGGCAGCAGCAGCCAGGCCAGCGGATTGAGCAACCATAGATTCTGGTTGGCCCAGCCGAAGCGGTGCTCGGTGCCCAGCCAGATGAACAGCATCAGCGCACCGATCAACCCCGACGCGAACCAGAATGGCAATGCGACCGCGGCCAGCGCGCGTGGCCGGAAGTTGCCCAGCCACACCAATGCCGCACCGGTCGCCAGGCCGGCGAGCCACCACGGCAGATTCCGGCGTGGCGCATCGGCCGGCTCGGGCGCGATGCGGTGTGGCAGTAGCTGGACCTCATCGGCGACCAGCGGCCGGCCTTGCTGATTGACGACCTCACCGAGTGCGGACGCCAGCCGCATCGGGACATATGACTCGCCCCAGAACGACAGCGGGCGGTCGGCCGAAGGCCCCAGCCCGATGTCGAAGGCCAGCCACATCCATGGCGCCGGCGAAGCCAGCCGCACCGCCTCGCTGCGGAACGTGCTGCCGCGTGAGCGGCCCTCGAGCTGCCGCCGCAGGCTCCCGCCGAGCGCCTCGTCAAGCGCGTCGCGCACGCGGGTCGAGCAGTTGTCGAGGAAGTAGTCGTAGCGGTAATACGCGTTCTCCGGGCGCGCGTTCTCGGCCAGTGCCGCGGCCAGCTGCCGCGCGTCGGCCTCGTCCAGGTCGAGCCACTGCACGCTGACGCCGCGTCCGGACTGGCGATAGCTGCGCATGTCCTGCTCGAACGGCAATGCGAGCAGGCGGTAGCGCATCTCGCCGGCGACGAAGCGCGCGATGAAGTCGTCCGCGGTCGGATCGAAGAAGCCGAAGTTGTACGAGGTCGCCTCGCCAGTGGCTGGCTCGTGCACCAGGATGGCGTTGTGGCCGAAGCGCTCGAAGAAGATCTCGCCGGGCTGCATCGTGACCACGCCGATGCGCGGTGCGGCAAGGGCCGGCGCTGCAAATGCGAGCGAACAGAGCAGCGCGACGGCCAGCAAACCGCGCTGGAACCAGCTCGGCTTACGCGGCATCGCCCAGCACGCCGACATGGAACGCGTGCACCCGCCGTGCATCGGCGCTGGACACGCGGAACACGTAGCGGCCCAGGGTCAGCTCCTCGCCGGCTTCGGGCAGATGGCCGATCGCACCGGTGATCAAGCCGCCGATGGTGTCGTACTCGTCCTCGTCGAAGTCGGCGCCGAAACGCTCGTTGAAATCCTCCACCGGGGTCAGCGCATCGACCACGAACTGCCCGTCGGCCTGCGCCGCGATCAGCGCGTCGGGGTTTTCGGCCTCGTCGTGCTCGTCGTCGATCTCGCCGACGATCTGTTCCAGCACGTCCTCGATCGTGATCAGCCCGGCCACGCCGCCGTGCTCGTCGATCACGATGGCCATGTGGTTGCGCGACAGCCGGAACTCGCGCAGCAGCACGTCCAGGCGCTTGGATTCGGGGATCAGCACCGCCGGGCGCAGCAGCTCGTGCACGCTGCCGGGGCCGTTGTCGGCCACCACCCCGCGCAACAGGTCCTTGGCCAGGAGGATGCCGAGCACGTCGTCGCTGTCCTCGCCGTGGACCGGGAAGCGCGAATGGCCGGACTCGACCACCATCTTCATCAGGTCCAGGAACCGCGCATCGGCCGGCAGTGCGACCACCTGCGAGCGCGGGATCATGACGTCGCCCACGGTCAGGTCGGACACGGTGATCGCGCCCTCCATCATCGTCAGGGTATCGGCGGCGATCAGGCCATCAGCCTGGGCATCGCGCAGGATCTCGACAAGGTCTTCGCGGGTGGTCGGTTCACCGGACAGCGCGGAGCTGATGCGGTCGAGCCACGAACGGCGCTTTTCCTGGATATCGGTCGGCGGGGTACTACTGTCGTCCTCGGACATTGCGTTTTTGCAAAAGTGCGCCCGGGGGAGGGGCGCTCAGGGGCGAGTCTAGCGTGGATGCGGGACAGGCGCTGAGCCTCCCCCGTTCATGCCGCCTGGTATGGATCGGCGATGCCCATCCCGGCGAGGATCTCGCGCTCCAGCTTCTCCATGCACTCGGCCTCGGTGTCGTCCTCGTGGTTCCAGCCGAGCAGGTGCAGGGCGCCATGCACGGTCAGGTGGGCGTAGTGCGCGCCGAGCGGCTTGCCCTGCTCCTGCGCCTCGCGGGCGACCACGGGTGCGCAGATCACCAGGTCACCGAGCAGCGGCAACCGGATGCCTTCCGGCAGGCCCTCGGGCAGGTCGGCGGGGAAGCTGAGCACGTTGGTCGCGTAGTCCTTGCCGCGGTAGTGGCGGTTGAGCGCCTGGCCTTCCTTGTCGCCGACGACCCGGATCGCCAGGTCGGCTTCGCGGATGCGGCCCTCGAGCGCGGCTTCGACCCATTTGCGGAAGCTCGCGGCCGCCGGGATGCCGGCGCGCGGCACCACGTAGGTCACCGATACATCGATGCGCGAAGGCGCCCGGGTCATCGCGAGGTCCCTCGTAGAGCCGAGCTTGCTCGGCTGCGGCTGCGGATACGGCGGCGCAAAGGGCAGCCGAGCAAGCTCGGCTCTACGGGGCTGCGGGGGCGCAACGGGCAGCCGAGCAAGCTCGGCTCTACCGGCATTGGCAAGGTGCCATGCGAGCTCATGCTGCCCCGGTCCCGGCGTCCTGCGCATCGCGCGCGTCATAGGCGTCGACGATCTTCGCCACCAGCGGATGCCGCACCACGTCGCGCGATTCGAAGAAGGTGAAGCTGATCCCGTCGACCCCGTGCAACACCTCCAGCGCGTCCTTCAGGCCGGATTTCTGGTGCTTGGGCAGATCGATCTGGGTCATGTCGCCGGTGACCACCGCGGTGCTGCCGAACCCGATCCGGGTCAGGAACATCTTCATCTGCTCGATGGTGGTGTTCTGCGCCTCATCGAGGATCACGAATGCATCGTTGAGCGTGCGCCCGCGCATGTAGGCCAGCGGTGCGATCTCGATGACGTTCTTCTCCAGCAGCTTGACCACCTTTTCCACGCCGAGCATCTCGTACAGCGCGTCGTAGAGCGGGCGCAGGTAGGGGTCGACCTTCTGGGTGAGGTCGCCGGGCAGGAAACCGAGCTTCTCGCCGGCCTCCACCGCCGGGCGCACCAGGATCAGCCGCTGCACCCGGCCGTCGTTGAGCGCCTCCACCGCGCTGGCGACCGCCAGGAAGGTCTTGCCGGTGCCGGCCGGACCAATGCCGAGGTTGATGTCGTTGATCGCGATCGCGTGCAGGTACTTGGCCTGGTTCGGGCCACGGCCGCGGATGGTGCCGCGCTTGACCCGTATGGCGACCTCCTGCGGTTCGATGTCCTCGGCGACCACGCGATCGGCCTGGGCTTCGGCCAGGCGCAGGTGGATGGCCGGTTCGCTCAGGGTCTCGTTGGCGGCGTCGTTCCACAGCTCGCGCAGCAGGGTCTCGGCCTTGCCCACCGCGACCACCGGGCCCACCACGCGGAACACGTTGCCGCGGTTGGCGATTTCCACGCCCAGGCGCAGCTCGATCATGCGCAGGTGGCCGTCGAAGGGGCCGGACAGATTGGCCAGGCGCTCGGCTTCGGGCGGGTCGAGGGTGAACTCGGATGTGGTGCGTGAAGGCATCGGCAGCTGTATTCAGTGGTGCGCCACCAGGCGCAGTGGGTACGCATGCAGGGTGCGTAGGTAGACTCGCGTGGAACAGGAAGCTTGCGCCCGCCCGTGCTTTTTCGCAAAGATGCGACGACTTCTCATCTGTAGGACGGGCGCATGCGAAACACGGTGAAGCGGTGGTCGATGACGGCGGTTGCGGCGGCGGTGCTCGCCGGAGTGTGGCTGCCGGCGTCGGCCAGCGATGTGACGGTGCTGACCGCCGCGCGCATCCACACGATGGACACCGCGCAGCCGCGGGTGCAGGCGATGGCCTTCGACGACACCGGCCGGATCCTCGCGCTGGGTGACGCCGCCGAGCTGAGGTCGCGCTATCCGCAGGCAGCCCATCTGGATGCCGGCGATGGGACCGTCATCCCCGGTCTGATCGACGCGCACGGCCACGTCGCCGGCCTCGGCCTGGCGCAGATGCGTGCGCAACTGGCCGACACCGCGAGCAAGGACGAGATCGTGCAGCGCCTGCGCGAGTTCGCCCGCGAGCTGCCGCCGGGCGCATGGCTGCTCGGGCGTGGCTGGGACCAGAACGACTGGCCGGAGCAGCGCTTCCCGACCGCGGCCGATCTCGACGCCGCGTTCCCGGACCGGCCGGTCTGGCTGGAGCGGATCGACGGCCATGCCGGCTGGGCCAATAGCGCGGCGATGGAAGTGGTCGAACGAGATCTGACCGGCGACTGGCAGCCCGACGGCGGTCGGATCGAGCGCGACGCGCAAGGCCAGCCGACCGGGGTATTCATCGACAGTGCGGCGGCCCTGATCGACTCGGCGATGCCGGCGATGGATGCCGACACCGCCGAGCGCGCGCTCGAGCTGGGTATGCGCAGCGCGGTGGAGCACGGCCTGACCGGCGTGCACGACGCCGGCGTGACGCTGTCGCAGTTGCGCGGTTATCAGGCACTGGCCGACCGCAACGAGATGCCGCTGCGAATCTACGCGCTGGCCGCCGGCGACGGCGACGCGCTGGAATGGATCTGCGAAAACGGGCTGTACGCGCACGACGACGGCCGCCTGCAGATGCGCGCGTTGAAGCTGTACGTCGACGGCGCCCTGGGCAGCCGCGGTGCGGCGATGATCCAGGACTACCACGACGACGCCGGCAATCGCGGCCTGCTGCTGACCGAGCCGGCCGCGCTGGCAGGCATCGTTGAGCGGGCCCAGGGCTGCGGTGTCCAGGTCGCAACCCACGCCATCGGCGACCGTGGCAACCGGGTGGTGCTCGATGCTTATGCGCAGGCGTGGCCGGAAGGCTCAACCGACCACCGCTGGCGCATCGAACACGCGCAGATCCTCGCGCCTCAGGACCTGCCGCGGCTGGCCGAGTTGAATGTCATCGCCTCGATGCAGCCGACGCACGCGACCAGCGACATGCCGTGGGCGGAAGAGCGGGTCGGGCCGGAGCGCATCGTCGGTGCCTACGCCTGGCGGCAGCTGCGCGACAGCGGCGCGCGGCTGGCGCTGGGCTCGGACTTCCCGGTCGAATCGGTCGATCCGCGGCTGGGCCTGTTCGCAGCGGCGACGCGCACTGACGCCGAGGGCATGCCGGCCGGCGGATGGCTGCCGCAGGAGAAGCTGACCGCGTTCGAGGCGCTGCGTGGCTTCACCCTGGACGCGGCCTATGCCGGGTTCGCCGAGGACGAGGTCGGCAGTCTCGAGGTAGGCAAGCGCGCCGACTTCGTGTTGCTGGCGCAGGACCCGTTGGCGATTTCGGAACAGCAGTTGCGCGATTTGACCGTGCTGGCGACCTACGTCGACGGCGATGAGGTGTATCGCGCGCCGCGGGATTGAGCGCAGAGATCTGCGGTGATCCGTAGGTGGGCACGCTATTTGTGCCCACCTGGAGCGACTCGGACGGTGTGCACAAAAAACGTGCCCACCCTACGGCCGGCTGCGCACCGCGCGCACGACCAGCACGATACCGGCGACGCTGATCACCGCTGAACCGACCAGCCAGGTCCAGGCCACGGCGTCGATCGCCGAGGCGTCAGCCCGGAGCGTTCCCAGATAAAAGCGCAGCAGGCCGACCGCGCCGATTGCGCAGAACCAGAAGCCGACGGCGCCGCGGCTCAGCAGGCTTTCGCGTGGTGTCTGTCGGGACATGGTCTCGAGATCTACCGGCCTTGTAGGAGCGGCTTCAGCCGCGATGGTATATCCAGTACGGCGACCTGCACCCGCATCGCGGCTGAAGCCGCTCCTACAGAACCTCGGGCGCCTCGGCGGTTGCCACCCGTCCGCGCAACGAATTGCTCATCGCCTCGGTGATCACCACATCGACGAACTGCCCGACGTGGCGCGGGTGGCCGGGGAAGTTCACCGAGCGCATGTTCTCGGTGCGGCCGGTGAGTTCATTCGGATCCCGCCGTGACGGGCCTTCGACCAGCACCCGCTGCACGCTGCCGACCATCGCCTCGGAGATCGTGCGCGCGTGCGCGTTGATATGTGCCTGCAGCCGCGACAGCCGCTCGCGCTTTTCGGTGTCGCTGACGCTGTCGGCGATGTCGGCCGCCGGCGTCCCGGGGCGGCGCGAATACACGAACGAGAACGACTGGTCGAAGCCAACGTCCTGAATCAGCTTCATGGTCTTCTCGAAATCGGCTGCGGTCTCGCCCGGGAAGCCGACGATGAAGTCGGAGCTGATCGAGATGTCAGGCCGGACGCTGCGCAGCTTGCGGATCTTCTGCTTGAACTCGAGCGCGGTGTAGCCGCGTTTCATCGCCGCCAGCACCCGGTCGCTGCCGGCCTGGACCGGCAGGTGCAGGTAGGTGGCCAGTTCCGGCACGTCGCGATACGCCTCGATCAGCGAGTCGGAGAACTCCAGCGGGTGCGAGGTGGTGAAGCGGATCCGGCCGATGCCCTCGATCTGGGCGATGGTGCGGATCAGCAGGCCCAGATCGGCGAGTTCGTTCTCTCCATACGGTCCGCGATAGGCGTTGACGTTCTGGCCGAGCAGGTTGATCTCGCGCACGCCCTGCGCCGCCAGCTGGGCGACTTCGACCAGCACGTCCTCGAACGGCCGGCTGATCTCCTCGCCGCGGGTGTAGGGCACCACGCAGAAGCTGCAGTACTTGCTGCAGCCTTCCATGATTGAGACGAACGCGCTCGGGCCCTCGGCGCGTGGTTCGGGCAGGCGGTCGAATTTTTCGATTTCCGGAAAGCTGATGTCGACCTGTGGTCGGCCGGACGCGCGGCGTTCGCGGATCAGCTCGGGCAGGCGATGCAGGGTCTGTGGCCCGAACACCAGGTCGACATACGGCGCGCGCTTGACGATCGCCTCGCCTTCCTGGCTCGCCACACAGCCGCCGACGCCGATCAGGACCGGCCTGCCGTCGGCCTTAAGCTTTTTCCAGCGGCCCAGCCGACTGAATACCTTCTCTTGCGCTTTTTCGCGGATCGAGCAGGTATTGACCAGGATCACGTCAGCTTCTTCGGCGTTCGTGGTCAGCTCGAGGCCGTCGCTGACCGCCAGTACGTCGGCCATCTTGACCGAGTCGTACTCGTTCATCTGGCAGCCGTGGGTTTCGATGAAGAGCTTGCCGCGCGGCGGTTCGCGCTCGGCCGTGTCGACGGGCGCCGGGGCAGGCGGGGGGCAGGTGATGGTCATGCCCGCCAGTTTAAAGGTTCTTCCCGGCAAGCCGGACCGCGGCGGTGCGGAGGCTTCAGGCGCGATGCCTTTCCGGCGGCCGCCCGTAATCGCAAAGACGATCCCCATCGCGGTTCCCGAACGCGCCGCTTGGCAAGGTCCGTGCGAAGGGAGACACTCGCGTCCATGAGGGGGGGGATCACACTGCCGCTGCTGGGAATCGCCTGCCTGCTGGCCGCTGCGCCTGCCGTGGCCGGCACCGTGTTCCGCTGCGACGGCAGCGATGGCGTCCGCAGCTATGTCAGCAAGCGCATTCCGGGGGCCACCTGCAGCCCGGTCAGCCGCTATGGCGCCGGCGAATCGCCCAAGCCGCGGCCGACGCCGGGCCGCGCCGCGGCCGGCAGCGCCACCCCGGCCAACAGCGTCGCCGCGTCGCCGGCCACGCTTGCCTCCGCCTCCGGCAACGCGTCCGGCAGTCCAGCCGCGGCGGTACCGGGGATGACCAATGCCGCGCCGGTCACCCCGGCGAAAGCAGGCGCAGCCAACTCCCGGCTGGTGCAGGGGCAGGTCTATTCCTACATCCGCGACGGCATCCGCCACTACACCAGCAAGCGCCCCGGAAAGGTGGCCAACGCCAGCCCGGTGCGTACGATCAGGTATAGCTTCCTGGAGACCTGCTACGCCTGCACCGCCAAGCCTGGTGTCGATTTCAGCAATGTGCGGCTCAATGTGGCGGCCTATCGTGACGAAGTCGCCGCCGCCGCCGCCGCACACGGGGTGGACGAGGCGGTGGTGCGCGCGATCATGCATGCCGAGTCGGCGTTCGATCCCAATGCGTTGTCGCGCGCCGGCGCGCAGGGGTTGATGCAGCTGATGCCGGCCACCGCACGCCGGTTCGGCGTGACCAATGCCTTCGAGCCGGCGCAGAACATCCGGGCCGGGGTCGAATACCTGGCGTGGCTGCTCAAGCGCTTCGACGGCGATCTCACGTTGGCCGCGGCCGGCTACAACGCGGGCGAGGGCAACGTCGACAAATACAAGGGCGTACCGCCGTTCGACGAGACCCGGCGTTACGTGCAACGCGTCGGCATTCTCGCCGAGCGCTACCGCGGAGCGACCGTGGCGCGTTGAGTTTCGGGTGGTTTCCCGTTCGCCCACGCTCGTAGAGCCGAGCTTGCTCGGCTGCTGCGGCGGACGTGCAGCGGAGCAAGCTCCGCTCTACGGCCGGTGCCGACCACCATCGGCGGCCGGCACGCGGCCCGATCACGCCTGCCGGCGCCTCCGGCCCGCCGGATCCGCGGTTTCGAGCCACTGCGGATTGTCGACTCATCGGCCGTTCCGTTACACTTCCCCGTCTTTGAGCCGCGAGCCGTCGCCAGTGGTGCTGGCTGCGCGGTGAACGTCGAAACAAGCTTTATTTTGCGGAGTGCCGGATGGCCAACCAAGGGGTCAAGGATCCTAGCAACCAAGCCGTGGCGGGCGCGCCTGTCCACGAGCCGGTCAATCACGGTCGTCGCCGTTTCCTGACGGCGACCACGGCCGTGGTCGGCGCGGTGGGCGCCGGTTTTGTCGCAGTGCCGTTCATCAAGTCGTGGAATCCGAGCGCGCGGGCGCGCCTTGCCGGCGCGCCGGTGACCGCCGACATCAGCGCCCTGGTCGAAGGCCAGCGCCTGGTGCTGGAGTGGCGCGGCCAGCCGATCTGGATCGTGCGCCGCCCGCCGGCGGTGCTGGAGGCGCTGCTGACCCTCGACGAGGACCTGCTGGCCGATCCCGATTCCAGCAATCCCGAGCAGCAACCCAAATACGCGTCCAATGAACTGCGCTCGATCAAGCCGGAGGTCTCGGTGCTGGTGGGGCTGTGCACGCACCTGGGCTGCTCGCCGGAGATGAAGGCGGAGATCCGTCCCGAGCCGTTCGACAGCGAATGGAAGGGCGGTTACTTCTGCCCCTGCCACAAGTCGAAGTTCGACATGGCCGGCCGCGTCTATGCCGGCGTGCCGGCGCCGACCAACCTGGTCGTCCCGCCGCACTACTACGTGGACGAGAACACGATCGTGATCGGCGTCGATCGCGTGAACGGCCAGGGAGCCGCGTAAGTCATGGCCAACATCTTCATTCGCAGCGCCAATGGCGTGATGGACTGGGTCAACGAGCGGGCACCGGCGCTGGCGCCGATGTACCGCAAGCACATGACCGAGTACTACGCGCCGAAGAACTTCAACATCTGGTACATCTTCGGCGTGCTGTCGATGGTGGCGCTGGTCAACCAGATCGTCACCGGCATCTTCCTGACGATGCACTACAAGCCGAGCGCGGCGGAAGCCTTCGCCTCGGTCGAGTACATCATGCGCGACGTGGAGTGGGGCTGGCTGATCCGCTACATGCATTCCACCGGCGCGTCGCTGTTCTTCATCGTGGTCTACATCCACATGTTCCGCGCGCTGATGTACGGCTCGTACAAGAAGCCGCGCGAGCTGGTGTGGGTGCTGGGCATGCTGATCTACCTGGTGCTGATGGCCGAAGCGTTCCTCGGCTACGTGCTGCCGTGGGGCCAGATGTCGTTCTGGGGCGCCAAGGTGATCATTTCGCTGTTCGGTGCGATCCCGGTGATCGGCGGTGGGCTGGTCGAGTGGATCATGGGCGACTACCTGCCCGGCGACGCCACCCTCAACCGCTTCTTCGCGCTGCACGTCATCGCGCTGCCGCTGGTGCTGTTGCTGCTGGTGGTGCTGCACATCGGCGCGCTGCATGAGGTGGGCTCGAGCAATCCCGACGGCGTCGAGATCAAGAAGGGCCCGAAGGGCAACCGCTGGTCCGCGACCGCGCCGGCCGACGGCATCCCGTTCCACCCGTACTACACGGTCAAGGACACGGTGTACGTCGGCTTCTTCCTGATCGCCGCGGCGTTCATCATCTTCTTCGCCCCGGCGTTCGGTGGCTGGTTCCTGGAGCACGACAACTTCACCGAGGCCAACCGCCTGGTCACGCCCGAGCACATCAAGCCGGTCTGGTACTACACGCCGTTCTACGCGATGTTGCGCGTGGTGCCCGACAAGCTCGGCGGCGTGATGGTGATGTTCGGCGCGATTGCGATCCTGTTCCTGGTGCCGTGGCTGGACCGCGCCAAGGTCAAATCGGTGCGCTATCGCGGCTGGATCACCAAGCTGATGCTGGCGCTGCTGGTGGTGTGCTTCGTCTGGCTCGGCAAGATCGGCGCCGGCCCGGGTACCGATCCGGTCGAGACCATCATCGGCCGCGTGCTGACCTTCCTCTACTTCGCTTTCTTCATCACGATGCCGCTGTGGAGCAAACTCGACAAGACCAAGCCGGTGCCGGAACGGGTGACGATGCATGACTGAGTTCACGCTTCCGGGCCGCCGGCCCTCCGACTGCCGGCCTTCCAAGCGCCTGCCCCTGGCCACGCGCATGTTGCGCAAGCTCGCCCTTGTTGCCGCCGGCATGCTGGTGTCGTCCAGCGCCATCGCGGCCACCGGCGGTGACCTGCAGCAGGCCGGCACCGATCTAAGCGACCGCGCATCCCTGCAGCGTGGCGCCAAGCTGTTCATGAACTACTGCTCGGGCTGCCACTCGCTCAAATACCTGCGCTACTCGCGCATGGCCGAGGACCTGGGCCTGACCGAAGACGAGGTGATGAACAACCTCAACTTCACCGGTGCCGCGTTCGGCGAGCACATCGAGATCAGCATGCCGCCCGAGCAGGCCACCGAATGGTTCGGCCAGGTCCCGCCGGACCTGAGCGTGGTCTCGCGGGTGCGCGGGCCGGACTGGATCTACACCTACCTGAAATCGTTCTATATCGACGAATCGCGCCCGCTGGGCTGGAACAACCAGCTGTTCCCGAATGCCTCGATGCCCAACCCCCTGTGGGAAATGCAGGGCGTGCAGCACGCGCAGTACGGCGAGCCCGACCCGGTGACCGGCGACCTTCCCGTGACCGGGCTGACGATCGTCCGCCCCGGCGAGCTCGATGCCGATGGCTTCGATCAGGCCGTGCGTGATATCACTGTATTCCTCGAGTACGCCGGCGAACCGGCTGCGCTCAAACGCCAGAGCATGGGCGTCTGGGTGATCCTGTTCCTGGCGCTGTTCACGTTTCTCGCCTGGTTGCTGAAGACCGAGTACTGGCGCGACGTGAAGTAGGAGCGCTGCGTCATCGTGACGGGTTCCGCGCCGCGCGCGCGGATCCTGTCATTGCCAGGTCGGCCCGGATGCCGGCCTGAGCGGATGCTGCGGCGTGGCTCGAGGCCGTGACGACCGTCCACACGGGGTGGGGGGCGTCTTGCGACCGGCGGATACCGGTGGCTGGAGAGGTCGAAGATGGCGGCGAGCCCACGTATGCGTAATGCTTTGACGTTGTTTTCCTCAACCGACTGCGTGCTGTGCCATCGCGTGCGCCTGGTGCTGGCGGCCAAGGGCGTCACCTACGACCTGATTCCGGTCGACCCGCAGAACCCGCCCGAGGACCTGGTCGACCTCAACCCGTACCACTCGGTGCCGACCCTGGTCGAGCGCGACCTGGTGCTGTACGCGGCCAGCGTGGTCAGTGAATACCTCGACGAGCGCTACCCGCATCCGCCGCTGATGCCGGTCGATCCGCTGTCGCGCGCACGCCTGCGCCTGGGCACGCTGCGGCTGGAGCACGACTGGGTGCCGCAGGTCCAGGCGGTCCAGCTGGGCAACAAGGCCCAGGCCGATGCCGGCCGCAAGCGCCTGAAGGAGCTGCTGACCGCCTCGGTGCCGCTGTTCAAGGCCTACAAGTTCTTCCTCAACACCGAGATGAGCCTGGCCGACTGCGCCATGGCGCCGATCATCTGGCGGCTGCCCGCACTCGGCGTGCCACTGCCCAAGGACGGCAAGGCGATCGAGGATTACGGCAACCGGATCTTCCGCAATCCAGGCTTCACCCGCAGCCTGACCGAGCAGGAGCGCAAGCTGCGCGAGCTGCCAGCTTAGGGGCGGCGAGTCGCTCGCTGCGCTCGCTGTAAGTCGGGGCCGACGCGCGGGCTTTTCGTAGGAGCGGCCCATGGCCGCGAGCTTTTCGTCCAGACCACCACAGGCCCGCCCCGGATCCGGAAGGGCCTTGGCCGGCTGCGTTTCGCCGACGCGGCGCCAAAAGCATCGCGGCCATGGGCCGCTCCTACAGGGGGCGATTGCGGTTGTGGTAGAGCCGAGCTTGCTCGGCTTCGCCCCCCCCCCCCCCCCGGGATTTCGTCATTCGTGTGGTGTTCCATCCAGCGCCGCAGGCGCGACTCACTGCTCTAAACTGCACACATGAGTGAAGACAGTGCGCCGATGACCAGCCACCGCCCCTATCTGCTGCGGGCGCTGTACGAGTGGATCGCCGACAACGGCATGACCCCGCACCTGTTGGTGGACGCCACTCGTCCCGCGGTGCAGGTGCCGTTGCAGGCGGTCAAGGAGGGCAAGGTCGTCCTCAACATCGCCGAGCGCGCGGTATCGCGGCTGGAGATGAGCAACGACACGATCCGTTTCAGCGCGCGCTTCGGTGGCGTCAGCCAGGCCGTCTCGGTGCCGGTGGGTGCGGTGCTGGCGATCTACGCGCGCGAGACCGGGCAGGGCATGGCCCTGCCCGACGAGGGTGATGTCGGCGAAGAGGGTGAGGACGCCGCCGAAGAGGAAGCCGGCCCGGTCACGCTGACCGCAGTCCCGCAAGAGCCGGCGCCCGAGCGCGATGACGACGGCAGCGACGGTGACGGCGACGGCGGCGACGATGGCGGTCCCGGACAACCGAACCCCCGCCGCGGCGGCCACCTCCGCATCGTCAAGTGACGCTCCGGCCCGCGCTTCAGCGCGGCTTAGCCGGAGCGTCATCCCCGCGAAGGCGGGGATCCAGAGCCTTCAGCGTATTGGCCCGCCCTTCAGCGCGGCTTTGCCGGAGCGTCATCCCCGCGAAGGCGGGGTCGGTAGGAGCGCCCCATGGGCGCGATGCTTTTCCGGCCGACCGAGCGCCGGAGCATCGCGCCCATGGGGCGCTCCTACGAAAGCAGCTGGCTGCCGGCGCGGTGCCTGCCCAATACGTCAATGCACCCGCGAGGAATCCCTGGCCAGCGGGCCACTGAAGGTGATCAACCGGTTGCCGCGCAGCACCAGCCGGCCGACGTGGCGGTCCTCGCCATCCAGCGAATAATCGAAGCGGAATGTCCGCTCCCAACCAAGCCAGCCGTTGTCCTGACGGCACAGGCGCAAGCCGATCGCATGGACGCTATGGTCCAGCCACTGCACGCCGGCGGCGCGGCAGGCGCTGCGACCGACGGACTCGGCACGTTCCGCGGCGGCGCGGCCGGCGCTCCAGAACGCGAACGCCAGCGCGGCAACGATCATCACAAGGACTAGAGTCGGCATGCAGTAAATGTGACGATGCCGGGGCCGGACGGCAAGGGCCATGGGGCAGAATCCGGAATAGAACGATCCGCATAAGCAGAGGCGCACCAAATGAAACTGGTATTTCCAGGTGGGGAACACCCGCAGGTCCTGCTGGGCCTGGGCGTCAACCGGGTCGGCTCCGACCCGCAGGCGACCATCGTGCTGGATCGGCCGGGCGTCATGCCGCAGCACTGCCAGCTCCACGTCACCGCGCAGGGGGTGATGCTGGACGTGCCACAGGGCACCAGCATCAAGGTCAACGGCCGGCCCGTGGACGGATTGATCACGCTACGGCCGGGTGACAGCGTCGATCTGGATGGGGTCGAGGCGCGGCTAGCCGGAATCGGTGCGGTCGCACCGGTGCCGCTGCCGCCGGCCACCGGGCCGGGGGCGGCATCGCCGGTGCCGGCCAATGACGACACCGACCTGATCGCGACGGCGGTGCGCCCGGTGCTGCCGCGCTTCATCCTGCGCGGCGTGTCCGGCACCGTGTTCGGCCGGACGTTCCCGGTCCACGGCGCCGTCACCATCGGTCGCGCGCCCGAATGCAGCGTGTGCCTGGACGAGCAGGGCCTGTCGCGGCTGCATGCTCGCCTGATGCCGACCGAGCACGGCCTGCAGCTGGAGGACATGGGCTCGAGCAACGGCAGCTACATCAATGGCCGGCGCGTATTGCGCGGCGAAGCCAAGGCCGGTGACGAGCTCGGCTTCGACACCTTGCGCTTTCGCCTGATCGGCGCAACCCAGCGGGTCGAGGATGCGCATGTCGCTCCGGCATCCGCCACTGCGCCCCGATCAGCGACACGCTGGTTGTCGGTGGCCTTGCTGCTGACCGGAGTGGCGCTCGCCGGAATCGGGGTCTACCTGGGCCAGGCCTGATCGCACCGCTTGGGGCCTCGCCGCTTCACGGCCGCGGGCTTGCAGAGCAGGCTCACGGCGCCGGTGGCGGCCCCAACTTGAGCGACAGGTCGATGGCGCGGACATGTTTTGTCAGTGCGCCGATCGAGATGTAATCCACTCCGTCTTCGGCGATCGCACGAAGCCCGGCCAGGTCGACGCCGCCCGACACCTCCAGCGGGATGCGCCCGGCCGCGATGCGCACCGCGTCGCGCCGGGTGCCCAAATCGAAGTCGTCGATCAGGATGCGGTCGCAGCCCTCATCGAGCGCCTCGACCAGCTGCGCGGGGGTTTCGACCTCGACGATCAGCGGCAGACCCGGGTGCATCGCGCGCGCCGCGCGGATCGCCGCAGCCAGTCCACCGGCCGCGCGCACGTGGTTTTCCTTCAACATCACCTGGTCATGCAGGCCGATGCGGTGATTGAGGCCGCCGCCCACGCGCACCGCGTACTTCTGCGCCAGGCGCAGGCCGGGGATGGTCTTGCGGGTATCGAGGATTCGAGCCCCGGTGCCGCGTACCGCCTCGACGTGGGCGGCGGTGACGGTGGCGGTGGCCGACAGGGTCTGCAGGAAATTGAGCGACGTGCGCTCGGCGCTGACCAGTGCGCGGGCGCGCCCCTGCAGCGTGGCCAGTACCGTGCCGGAGCCGACGCGGTCGCCCTCCGCGATGCGCCAGTCGATGCCCACCTCGGGATCGAGCGCCCGATGGCAGGCATCGAACCACGGTCGCCCGCAGATCACCGCGTCTTCCTTGCACAGCAGGTAGGCGGTGTCGCCGGCGTCGGGCAGCAGGGCGGCGGTGACATCGCCGCTGCCGAGGTCCTCGGCCAGGGCGCGGGCGACGTCGGCCGCGATCGACTCAGGCGAGGGCGGCTCGAAACCGCCGCTCATGCGCGCGGAAAGTCGTCGAGCTGCGCGGTGGCGATCGCCTCCTCGGGCAGCAGCACCGGGATGCCGTCGTCGAGGCGATAGACCTGCTTGCGATCACGGGTGACCAGCGCCTGCCGGATCGGCTCCGATTGCGCGGCGCCATCGCCGCGCACCACGGCGCCACGCCCGATCGCGGCATTGAGCGCATCCAGCCCGCGGCCGTCCAGCAACGACAGCGGCTGACGCGTGGTGGGACAGACCAGAAGGTCGAGCAGTTTTCGATCCATGGGAGCGGCCAGGTTGCCCGCGGCGCGGGCTGTTAGTGGGAAAGTCGGCCGCGACGCGGCCGTAAGCAAGCAAGGTCGGATCGTCTGTTGCGCGATCCGCAGGCGGATAACACGGGGGCTGCGCCTGTAAGTTGGAGCAACCGCGAAAGCGGGGCTTCTGCTCTTACCTTACTGCTTACAGGCGGCAAAGCCGCCGACTTGCAGCGAGCACAGCGAGCGACTCGCCGCCCGCCCCGCGGGCGCTTTCCTCGCTAGAATACCGTTTTGCCGCAGGTTCGAACCATGACAAATGCATCGCCGGCCGCCGCCGGCCACGCACCGCTGGTCGGCATCGTGATGGGTTCGCGCTCGGACTGGGAAACGATGCAGCACGCCGCCGCGAAGCTCGAGGCGCTGGGCGTGCCGCACGAGGTGCGCGTGGTATCGGCGCATCGCACGCCGGATGTGTTGTTCGACTACGCCGCCTCGGCGCGGCAACGCGGCCTGCGCGCGATCATCGCCGGCGCCGGCGGTGCCGCGCACCTGCCGGGCATGCTGGCGGCCAAGACCATGGTGCCGGTGTTGGGCGTGCCGGTGCAGTCCAAGGCCCTCAACGGCATGGACTCGTTGCTGTCGATCGTGCAGATGCCGGCCGGCATCCCGGTGGCGACCTTCGCGATCGGCAATGCCGGCGCAGCCAATGCGGCGCTGTTCGCCGCGGCGATGCTCGCCGCCGACCGGCCGGCGATCGCCGAGGCGCTGGCCGCATTCCGTGCCCGCCAGACCGACGACGTCGCCAGCAACGACGACCCGCGCCGATGAGCACCGCACGCCCATGACGACGGTAGGCATCCTCGGCGGCGGACAACTTGCGCGCATGCTCGCGCTATCGGGTGCGCCGCTCGGTCTGCGGTTCCTGGTGATGGACACCGCCGCCGACGCCTGCGCCGGGCAGTTCGCGCCGATGGTGGTCGGCGACTACCGCGACGAGGCGGCGCTGGGCGAGTTCGTGTCCAAGGTGGATGTCGCGACCTTCGATTTCGAGAACGTCCCGGCCGAATCGGCGCGGTGGCTGGCCGAGCGCGAGCCGGTGTTTCCCAGCCCGCGTGCGCTGGCGATCGCGCAGGATCGCCTGGCCGAGAAGACCCTGTTCCGCGAGCTCGGCATCCCGGTGCCCCAGTTCGCCGTGGTCGACACCCGCGACCAGCTCGAAGCCGCGCTCGCGGCCGTCGGCACGCCCTGCATCCTGAAGACCCGGCGCCTGGGTTACGACGGCAAGGGCCAGTTCCGGATCAAGTCGCCGGCCGATACCGCCGCGGCCTGGGACGCGCTGGGTGCGCAGGCGGGCACGGTGGGATTGATCCTGGAAGGCTTCGTCGCATTCGAACGCGAACTGTCGGTGGTCGCCGTGCGGGGCCGCGATGGCGAGTTCCGCACCTGGCCGCTAACCGAGAACTGGCACGTCGATGGCGTGCTGTCGGCCAGCCTGGCGCCGGCGCGGGCCGACGATGCGCTGGCGGCAACGGCATTCGCCCATGCCCGCAAGCTGGCCGACGCGCTCGACTACGTCGGCGTGTTCGCGCTGGAGCTGTTCTGTCGCGACGGCGAACTGCTCGCCAACGAACTCGCCCCGCGCGTGCACAACTCCGGCCACTGGACAATCGAGGGCGCGGAGACCAGCCAGTTCGAGAACCACCTGCGCGCGGTGCTCGGGCTGCCGCTGGGCGATACCCGCATGATAGGCCGCGCGTGCATGCTCAACTGGATCGGTGAGATGCCCGGGGCCAGCGCCGTCCTGCGCGAGCCGGGTGGGCACTGGCACGATTACGGCAAGACCTCGCGCCCCGGGCGCAAGGTCGGGCATGCCACGTTGCGGGCCGATTCGGCGGAGGAATTGGCCGCGACGCTGGAGCGTGTCGGGATCGCGCTCGGACGTGATGCGCAGACCGCCCCCGTCGTCGCGCAGCTGCGTGGCGAACCAATGCCCCTGTAGGAGCGGCTTCAGCCGCGATTCGATGACGGTCCGCGGGGCGCCTGTTCCAGATCGCGGCTGAAGCCGCTCCTACAAAGAGCCAGCTTGTGCAAATTCGGTAGAGCCGAACTTGCTCGGCTGCTTCGTGTCGCCGAGTGTGCGGTGGCAAGGCAGCGGAGCAAGCTCCGCTCTACAAAAGACGAACGGCCGGTTTGCCGGCCGTCCTGATGTCAGGTATCCGCTTACTTCATGTTTGAAGCAACGAAGTCCCAGTTGACCACGTTCCAGAACGCCTCCAGGTACTTCGGCCGGGCGTTGCGGTAGTCGATGTAATAGGCGTGTTCCCAGACGTCGCAGGTCAGCAGCGCAGTGTCGTCGCCGGTCAGCGGGTTGTTGGCGTTGGCGGTGCTGACCAGGGCGAGCGAGCCGTCCGGGCGCTGCACCAGCCAGGCCCAGCCGGAGCCGAAGGTCTTGATGGCGGTGTCGCTGAACTGCTGCTTGAAGGTCGCGAAGTCGCCGAACGCCTGGTTGATCGCATCGGCCAGCTTGCCGGTCGGCTCGCCGCCGCCGCCCGCATCCCCAGACGCCGGCGCCATGCAGTTCCAGAAGAACGTGTGGTTCCAGACCTGCGCGGCGTTGTTGAACATCCCGCCCTGGGACTTGCGGATGATGTCGACCAGCGGCATCTCGGCAAACTCGGTGCCCTCGATCATCTTGTTGAGGTTGTCGACGTAGGTCTTGTGGTGCTTGCCGTGATGGAAGTCGAGCGTTTCACCGGAAACGTGCGGCTCGAGCGCGGTGCGGTCGTAGGGCAGGGGGGGCAGTTCGATGGCCATGGGCGGGCTCCTTGCTGGGTAAAGACTGGCTGGTGAAGGCTGGTAGGTGGGGGCTGGCTGCTGCCGCGCACCGCGCGGCGGTGCATCGGCGACGCGGCGCAGGTATTACAATCCCCATTCTATCCCCCGTCGTGTTGCCGGACGATCAAGTCCGCGCAACAACCCATTGCAGGAGTTTCCATGTCCGTGCTCGAACGGATCCAGTCCGAAGTCGACAGCCACCCGATCGTGTTGTTCATGAAGGGCACCGCGCAGTTCCCGATGTGCGGCTTCTCCAGCCGCTCGGTGCAGGCGCTCAAGGCCGCCGGCGCCACCCACCTGCACACGATCAACGTGCTCGAAGAGCCCGAGATCCGTGCCAATCTGCCGCGCTTCTCCAACTGGCCGACCTTCCCGCAGCTCTTCATCCACGGCGAGCTGATCGGCGGCTGCGACATCACCATGGAGCTGTTCGAGTCGGGCGACCTGGCCCGCATGATCAGCGAAACCCAGCAGCAGTGAGCGCGGCGGTGGGAGCGGGCGCGCACGCCGATCGCGTGCTCGACGGCCGCGTGGTGCTGATCAGCGGCGCCCATGGCGGGCTCGGCAGCGCCGCCGCGGCGGCGTGCGCCCGCGCCGGTGCGACCATCGTGCTGCTCGGCCGCAAACTGCCCAAATTGAACCGGCTGCACGACTCGCTTGTCCAGTCGGGGGCGCAGCCGTTGCTGTACCCGCTTGACCTGGAAGGCGCCACGCCCGACGACTACGCCGAGCTGGCAGAACGCATCGACTCCGAGCTCGGCCGCCTCGATGGGCTGCTGCATTGCGCGGCCGACTTCCACGGGCTCACGCCGCTGGCGCAGACCGACCCGGCTGCGTTTGCGCGCGCGATCCACGTCAACCTGACCGCGCGCTGGTGGCTGACCCAGGCCTGCCTGCCGCTGCTGGGTCGCGCCGCCGATGCCGCGGTCGTGTTCGCCACCGACGATCCGACGCGCACCAGTCATGCGTACTGGGGCGGATACGGCGTCGCCCAGCATGGCCTGGCTGCGTTGATTGCGATGTTGCATGCGGAACTGGCCAACTCACCGGTGCGGGTGTCGGGGCTGCAGCCGGGCCCCATGCGCACGCCGCTGCGGGCCAAAGCCTACGTCGACCAGAACGATCGCGACGCCCGGGACCCGTCGGTCTACGCCCCGGCCTGCGTGAGCCTGCTTTCCCCGGCCGGCGCCGCACATCGCGGCAGTGTCTGGTGCCCCCCCCTGTAGGAGCGGCTTCAGCCGCGATCGAGAACCGTGTCGGTGTCGGTGCGGTATCCGCATCGCGGCTGAAGCCGCTCCTACGGCAGATCCCCTAGCGGAAATCGCGAGAAACCCATGAGCGAGATTGTCTCCGCCGCGCTGCTGCTGTTCCTGATCCTCGATCCGCTCGGCAACATCCCGGTCTTCCTCAGCCTGCTGCGCAACCTGCCACCGGAGCGGCAGCGCATCGTGCTGGCGCGCGAGCTGCTGATCGCGCTGGCAGTGCTGATGCTGTTCCTGTGGGGCGGCAAGTACGCGCTGGAAGTGATGCACCTGCGCCAGGAGTCGGTATCGATCGCCGGCGGCATCGTGCTGTTCCTGATCGGCATCCGCATGATCTTCCCGCCGCCGGAAGGGCTGATGGGCGAGATCCCCGACGGCGAGCCCTTCATCGTGCCGATGGCCATCCCGCTGGTCGCCGGGCCCTCGGGCATGGCTGCGGTGATGCTGATGGGCAGCGACGATCCGGGCCGCCTGCTCGACTGGAGCCTGGCGCTGCTGCTGGCCTGGGCGGTCACCGCGGCGATTCTGTTCTCCGCACCGCTGCTGTACAGGCTGCTCGGGCGGCGGGCGTTGACCGCGATCGAGCGGCTGATGGGCATGCTGCTGGTGGCGATATCGGTGCAAATGTTCCTCGACGGCCTGGCCACGTACCTGGGCGGCGCATCCCCCTAAGAGCCCCGCCGCGCCCGGGTCTTGCGGATCGGAGCGGTCCGTCCGCGAACTGTCATGGCATTGTCATCCGTACGGCCTAGCATGTTAATCTGCCGTTAACCCGGCGGCGGGGTGATGTAGCGTCCGTCGGGCCAAGGCTGAAACCACCGAAGACGACCGGCAAACACTGCCGCCGGTCGTCCTTTGAACGCATCTCGCCATCGAGGCCATCGCAATGACCCATCCGAATCGCGCCCGCTTGTCCAAGCTCACGCTGGGGCTGCTCGCCGTCCTTGCCACCGCTCCTGTTTTTGCGCAAAGCACCTCCGCCGGTCTCGGCGGACAGGTCCTCGGCGCCGACGGGCAGCCGGTGGCCGGGGCCGAAGTCATCATCGTTCATGCCGAGTCCGGCACCGTCAATCGCGTCAGCACCGACGCCAACGGCCGCTACAACGCTCGCGGTCTGCGCGTCGGTGGTCCCTACACGGTCACCATCGCCAAAGCCGGCGACGGCAGCACCAGCCGCGAGAACCTCTATCTGGCGCTGGACGAGGTTTCGCAGCTCGACGCGCGCCTCAACGACGACGTGACGACGCTGGGCACGGTCGAGGCCGTGGCCGTTGCGGGTTCGGATATCTTCAGCGCCGACAAGATGGGCACCGGCACCAACTACAGCCTGGAACAGATCCAGACCGCGCCGACCATCAGCCGCTCCTACCAGGATGTGGCACGCCTCGACCCGCGCCTGACCATCATCGACGACGAGCGCGGCGGTTCCATCTCCGCCGTCGGCCAGAACAGCCGATTCAACTCCATCACGGTCGATTCGGTGTCGGTCAACGACGAGTTCGGCCTCAACGACAATGGCGTCGCGGCACTGAACCAGCCGTTCTCGATCGACACGATTGAATCGATCAGCGTCGACCTGGCCAATTACGACGTCACCCAGTCCGACTTCACCGGCGCCAGCATCAATGCCGTCACCAAGTCGGGCACCAACGAATTCTCCGGCTCGGCGTACTACATCTACCGCGACAAGGACATGTTCGGCGAAATCGACTCAGACGGCGACGGCGACGACGATGAGTTCGACGGCTTCAGCGACGAGGTCACCGCCGGCGTCACCCTGGGCGGTCCGATCATCAAGGACACGTTGTTCTTCTTCCTCGCCTACGAGGAATTCACCCGCACTTCGCCGGGGCCGGGCCTGAACGCGCTGTCGGTAGGCAACGTCAGCCAGGCCGAACTCGACCGCATCGCCGCGATCGCACAGGGCTATGGACTCGATGTCGGCGGCCTGACCCCGCCGCCGGATCTCGAGAACAGCGACGAGAAGATCCTCGCCAAGATCGACTGGAACATCAGCGACGCGCACCGGCTCAGCGCGCGTTATTCGGAGACGATCGGCAACCAGATCAACATCCCGTACCAGTTCCAGAATGGCATCTCGTTCTCCAGCCACTGGTACGCCAACGAAGTCAGCTACGAAACCTTCGCCACCCAGCTGTACAGCAACTGGAGTGACAACTTCAGCACCGAAATCTCGGTGTCGCGCGGCGATTACCTGAGTGCACCGGTGCTCAATGCCCGGGCGCCGCAGACCACCGTCGATGTGGACAGCGGTGCCGGCGTACGCTTCGGCAGCGAGCTGTTCCGCCATGCCAACCGGCTGGAGAACGAGTACACCAATGCTCACTTCATCGGCGACCTTTTCCTCGGCGATCACACCATCCGTTTCGGCGCCGACTACAAGGACAAGGACATCTTCAACCTGTTCGTGTTCGGCTCGCTGGGCCAGTACGAATTCGACTCGATAGACGATTTCGAGGCCGGTAACTACTCGTTCTACCAGCTGCGCACCACGCCGAATCCGGATGGGTCCGTCAACGACGCCGCAGCCCGGTTCGGTCTGCGTAACATCGGCCTGTTCGTGCAGGACACCTGGTGGGTCACCGGCAACCTCAGCGTGAACTACGGTTTGCGTCTGGACACGCCGAGCGTCGACGGCCGGCCGCTGTACAACCCCGGCTTCGAAGACACTTATGGCTTCCGCAACGACGGCACGGTAGACGGCAATGGATTGCTGCAGCCGCGCCTCGGCTTCAACTACGCGTTCGACAGCAACCTGCCGACCCAGCTGCGCGGTGGTGTGGGCCTGTTCCAGGGCTCGACGCCCGACGTGTGGCTATCCAATGCGTTCACCAATCCGGGCGGCACCGTGGCGGTGTTCCGGGACTTCGATGGCTCCGAAGGCTATTCGGCCGATCCGGACAACCAGCCGCGTCCGGGCGGGGTCAGCGGCGGCGTGCAGGACGTCGACGTGGTGTCGCCGGACTTCGAGCAGCCCGCCGTGTGGCGCGCCAACCTCGCCTTCGACACGCAGCTGCCGTGGTGGGGTCTGGTGTTCACGACCGAGCTGCTGCTGACCGACGTCGAGAACGGCATCTTCTACGAGCACCTCAACCTCGGCGCTCCGAGCTCGGTGCTGCCCGATGGCCGTGTCGCGTACTGGGAAACCACTGCTCCGACCGCCTACCGCAATCCGTACAGCACGCGCTCGCTGGCCCGCGCGAACGCCGATCCCGGCTTCAACGACGTGCTGTTGTTGCGCAACACCAGCAAGGGCCGCGCACAGAACCTGACCCTCTCGCTCGAAAAGCCGCTGGCCGAGCACTGGCATGGCCGCGTTGCCTACACCTTCGGCAACTCGACCGACGTCAACCCGGGCACCTCCTCGCGCGCGATCTCCAACTGGAACAACAACGCGGTCTTCAACGCCAACGAGGAAGTCTCGGCGACCTCGAACTACGAAGTGCAGGATCGCTTTACCGCATTGGTCGGGTACAACCGCAACTTCTTTGCCGACCTGTCGACGTCGATGACGCTGTTCTACGAAGGACGCCGTGGACGCGGCTACAGCTTCGTGTACGCCAACGACGCCAACGGCGACCGCATCAACGACAACGACCTGTTCTACATTCCGCTCGGCCCGGGCGACGTCGAGTTCACCCCCGGTTCGGACGTACAGGGCTTCTGGGACTTCATCGCGAATGACGAGTACCTCAACTCGCACCGCGGTCAGGTCGCCGGCCGCAACGACGCCAACTCGCCGTGGGTCAACCGCTTCGACCTGCATTTCTCGCAGGAGCTGCCCGGCTTCTTCAGGGGCAACAGCGAGATCTTTGTGAACATCCTCAACGTGGGCAATCTGATCAACGACGAGTGGGGCCGCGTCGAGGAAGTGCCGTTCTCGTACGTGCGCGGCGTCGCGGGCTTTGCCGGCGTCAATCCGGAAACCGGCAAGTACGTCTACGATTTCACCCGTGGTGGCGATGAGGTGGAGCTTCGCGACGGTGTGGGCCAGTCGCGCTGGTCGGCGCAGGTCGGCTTCCGCTACGAGTTCTGACCGGCGCCTGCCGATTGCACGACAGCTGGACGTAGTATCGAAGGCGGCCGGGATTTCCCGGCCGCCTTCTTTTTGCCCCCGTGTTCGTCCCCCGGTTTTGTAGGAGCGCCCCATGGGCGCGATGCCCTTCGCACAAGCCGCCACGTCCGAACCCAGGACGCCCACCACAAAGCTGTAGGCTGGGCTGAAAAGCCCAGCATTTGTTGCGCAGCTCACCGAAGCCTCGGTCGCCGGGCTTGTCAGCCCAGCCTATGTCCCGCATGTCCACATCCCTCATGCGCCCATCGCTGCGCTAGAGTCTCGCCCAGCCAACGACAACGACAACGAACGAGAGACACGATGTCCGCACCGACCCTCCAAAGCCTGCCCACTGTCGACGCCAGCCTCTATCCCAGCGGCGGCCTCGACATCCTGTCGCGCGACGAAGTGGCGCGCCTGCGCGATGCCTCCACCGGCATGCACGACCTGCTGCGCCGTTGCGCGCTGGCGGTGCTGACCAGCGGCAACGCCTCCGACGATCCGCGCGCGGCGCGCGAGCTGTATCCGGAGTTCGACATCCAGGTCGAGCAGCAGGACCGCGGCATCCGCATCGACCTCAAGCACGCCCCGGCGATGGCTTTCGTCGACGGGGTGATCATCCGCGGCTTCGCCGAGCTGCTGTTCGCGGTGGTGCGCGACCTGGCCTACACCGCGATGGAGATGGGCGAGGGTTGCAACCGCAACCTGCGCACCAGCAGCGGAATCACCGATGCGGTGTTCGACCTGCTGCGCAACGCGCGCGCGCTGCAGCCGAGCACCGACCCCAACCTGGTGGTGTGCTGGGGCGGCCACTCGATCTCGCGCGACGAGTACATGTACACCAAGAACGTCGGCTACGAGCTCGGCCTGCGCGGCCTGGACATCTGCACCGGCTGCGGCCCGGGCGCGATGAAGGGGCCAATGAAGGGCGCGACGATCGCCCACGCCAAGCAGCGCCAGCGCCGCATGCGCTACATCGGCGTGACCGAGCCGGGCATCATTGCCGCCGAGTCGCCCAACCCGATCGTCAACCATCTGGTGATCATGCCGGACATCGAGAAGCGGCTCGAAGCTTTCGTGCGGATCGGCCACGGCATCGTGGTGTTCCCCGGCGGCGTCGGCACCGCCGAGGAAATCCTGTACCTGCTCGGTATCCTGTTACGCGAGGAGAACGCCCAGCTGCCGTTCCCGCTGATCCTGACCGGACCGACCGCATCGGCGCCGTACTTCGAGCAGATCGACCGGTTCCTGCGCCTGACCCTCGGCGAGGCCGCGACCTCGCGCTACGAGATCATCACCGGCGATGCGGGCGCGGTGGCCCAGCGCATGGTCGCCGGCATCCGCAAGGTCCGCGAATACCGCATCGTCCACAAGGACTCGTTCTTCTTCAACTGGTCGATCGACATCCCGCTGGAATTCCAGCGGCCGTTCGTGCCCAGCCACGAAGCGATGGCCGCGCTGGACCTGCACCACGGCCGCAAACCCTGCGACCTGGCCGCCGACCTGCGCCGTGCGTTTTCCGGCATCGTCGCCGGCAACGTCAAGGAGGAGGGGATCCGCCGGATCGAGCAACACGGCCCGTTCGAGATCCACGGCGACCCCGACATGATGCAGTCACTGGACGCCCTGCTGCGCGCGTTCGTCGAGCAGCGCCGCATGAAGATCGCCGGCGACTACCAGCCCTGCTACCGCGTGGTGGCGTGATGTGTCCGTAGGAGCGCCGCATATCTATAGGAGCATGGGCGCGATGCACGCGCTCGCGTCACTCCACATCGCGGGCATGGCCCGCTCCTCATTGTAGGAGCGCCCCATGGGCGCGATGCACGCACTCGCGTCACTCGCATCGCGGGCATGGCCCGCTCCTACAACAGGACGGTGCCTTTGTAGGAGCGCCCCATGGGCGCGATGCACGCACTCGCGTCACTCACATCGCGGGCATGGCCCGCTCCTACAACAGCGCGGTGCCTTCGCCGTCTACCCGCCCGCGGCTCCATGCTCTGCTGCCAGCGGCAACCGCACCGTCGCGACGAACCTGTCCCCCACCACCTGGGTCTGCACGCTGCCGCGACCACCGGTCAGCGCCTCGATCCGCACCTGCGATGCGTTCAGCCCGACCTGATGCCCGGGGACCGCCGGGCCATCCGGCCGCGGCAGCGGGTTGCTGATCCGCACGACCACCGTGTCCGATGTCGTGCTGACCGCCACCTCGATGTCGCCACTGGGCAGGCGCTCCACGCCGTGGCGGATCGCGTTCTCGACCAGCGGCTGGATCGACAGCGCCGGCACCATCACCGGCGGCAGCTCTCGCGGCAACTCCCAGCGCACCTGCAGGCGGTCGCCGAACCGCAACGCCTCGATCTCCAGGTAACGCCGCGCCAGCGCGAGCTCGTCCTCCAGTGAAACCTCGTGCGGCCCGGCCAGCGCCGCGCGGAACAGGTCGGCCAGGTCCAGCAGCAAGCGTTCCGCCTCGCCCGGTCGCTGATGCACCAGTGCCGCCCCGGTATTGAGCGTGTTGAACAGGAAGTGCGGCCGGATGCGCGCCTGCAGCGCCTCCAGCTCGGCCTGCTTGGCCCGCACCGCCAATTGCCGTGCGCGCCAGTGGTTGCGGAACGCCGCCAGCCCGAGCACGCCCACAGCCAGCGCGATCGCGGTCAGCCGCAGCATCAGCGACGGCCAGTCGTCGCCCGCTTCCGGCCAGATGCCGCGCATCAGCAGCCATGCCGCACTTCCCACCAGCCAGGTGCCGAGCAGCAGCAGGAGCACCGCGACATAGGCCACGCGCGGCGGACTTAGGCGGCTGAGGGGGCGGCGCAGCAGGTACAGCGCGCCCAGCGTCAGCAGCGAGATCCACTGGATCACCAGCAGGATCAGGCCGAAGTAGATCCAGCGGTCACTGCCAACTCCTGGCGCCAGCGTCAGTACCGCCGCCAGCGCGATGCCGGTCAGCGCGATCCACAGGATCGCCGAAGGTCGCCACAGGGCATCGAGCGGATAGCTGCCGGTCGGACGCGGGTCAGTCCGTGTGGACATCGACGTTCACACCGCCAGCGCCCACGCCTTTGCAGGCGCGACTCCACCAGCGACCGTAGGAGCGGCTGTAGGAGCGACGTAAGTCGCGACCCCCAGCCACCAAAATCCCCCGCCCGTAGGAGCGGCTCCAGCCGCGAATCTAGATCGCACCGAAAACCGGCGCATCGGACCCAACCGGCCCGGCCTCAATTGCAGGACGCGTCGCCGCCCCAGGTCGGCTTGCCGCTGTTCACGCTGCGAGTCAACGTCAGCGTGCCGCAGCGATCCCCGGCTTGAGCGGTGCCACCTCGCGGCGCGGCGGTGATGATGTAGTCGGTAGCGGTAGCGGTCGCCGTGGGAATTTCGATGTCATAGAACGGCGACGCCGCAGCATCCGGCACGGTCGGGTAGGTACCCGAGCCGCAGGGAGTGCCGGTGCAGTTGGCATACGACGGATTCTCCGCCCGCCACCGCTCCAGCTCCAGCTGCATCTCCCCGACGAAGCGTGCCGCTTCCGAGCGCCGGCTCTTGCGCACCTGCTCGGTGTACGACGGAATCGCGATCGAGGCGATGATCGCGACGATCGCCACGACCACCATCAGCTCGATAAGAGTGAAGCCCCGGGCCTTGTGCATGACGTTTTCCCCTGCGTTGCGGCGATGTTAGCACCGAGTCCCGTGCCTCGAAGGCCTGAAAGCGGGCGTTCATCCCACAAACGGAACCGCCCGTCCGCCGGCGCTTGTCGCACGGAGGCAAGCCTGCGTAAAGTCACGCATCGAAATAGGGGTGGGGTATTCACGTGGCACGTCGCGCCGGAGCGGGGAGTTCAGGCTTTACGCTGGTCGAGTTGATGGTGACCCTGGCGGTCCTGGCAATCCTGCTGGCGGCCGCGCAGCCGTCGTTTGCTGATTTCTTCGAACGGTACCGGCTGCGCAGTGCGGTCGACGACACCTTCGCCGTGTTCGCGAACGCGCGGCAGGCTGCGGTGGAAGCGGATCGCAACGTGCGCCTGAGCGTGGGCGGGACGACCACCGCATGGTGTGTCGGTGCGGTCCAGGCGGCCGAGCCGGGGACCGCGGGCGCGCTTGTCGAGACCATTCCGGCCGCGTGTGATTGCACCGCAGCTGCCAGCTGCATGGTCGGCGGCGACCTCGTCGTGGTCAACGGAACCGGTCGTACCGGCGTCTCTGTCGCAGCCGTCGGCGAGGATTTCACCTACGACAGCAAAGGCGGGACGCTGGCGGTGGGCGACTGGACGCCCGCGCCAAGCATCCAGTTCCTTTCATCCACCGAGCGGTACGGCCTTACCGTCGTGGTAAGCGCGCTTGGGCAGGCGCGCACCTGCGTCACAGCGGGCAAGCGTCCGGTCCCGGGGTACCAATCATGCTGATGATTTACAGGGCCGGCACTGCCCGGACGAGTCGCGCCGTTCCCGCGCGGGCGCATGGGTTCTCGCTCGTCGAACTGATGGTCGCTTTGGTGGTGGGGCTGGCGGTGGTGCTGGCCACGCTCGGCTTCGTGGTCTCCGTTGCGCAAGCCAACTCCGAGAACATCCAGGTCACCCGGCTGACGCAGGAACTGCGGGCGATCACGGAAGTGATGACCCGAGAGTTGCGTCGCGCACGTTACACCGCCGATCCGGTAAGCCTGATCGCCAGCGGCGGCGCGATAAACCAGGACGACATCAACATCATTGAAGCCGGCGAGAACGTCCAAAGCGGGTCATGCATCGTCTTCGGCTATGACGAGCCGCCCGATCCGCCGGCTCCGGCGGCTGCCGTGACGCGCAGCATCTGGCTGGACGGGACCGACATCCGCTTGAATCCGACGGGCACCGATTGCCTCGCTGGAGAGACGCTCAACTCCGGGCAGGTCGTAGTGACCACGCTGCTGTTCCAGCGCAATGCAACCAATCCCTCGCGCTACGACATCGTCGTCAGCGGACGTCTGGCCACGGCGCCCCAGGGATCTGCGCTGGACGGACTCGAACGAACATTCCGGCAGACGATCTACGTCCGCTCAGGAGAGGTGGACTGACATGAACAACCGGATTGCACTGGAGCGCCCGCACGTTGGCTCGACATCGGCACGCACGGCCACTGGCAGCACGCTGCTGGTGGTGATGGTCCTGCTGTTGCTCGCGACCCTTTTCGTGGTCTTTGCGCTGAATGTCGGCAGCTTTGAACAACGCACTTCCGGCAATGATCTTCGCGCGAAGCTGGCACAGGAAACGGCGGAGTCGGGCATCGCGCTGGGCGTGGAATACCTCAATGCAAACCGGACGCTGTTCGCCACTAACGACACCTGGCGGGAATGTGGTGCCAGCGAGACCGATTTCCCCTGCGGTGCTGTGCCCGCCACCCGGCGCGCCACGATGTTCACGTACATGGCTGAAGGAAGTGGAGGTGCTGCCCTGGCAGACCGCCTGCTGCCGTTGCAGGCCGAGCTTGCTGATTCAAGCGTCGGCGGTTTCGGCGCCACCCGTCAGGTCGGCGCCGTGCTGTGCCGGGTCCGTGAGATCCCGGCCACCGGCGCTACCCCGGCGGGTACCGAATGCACCGACAGCCTCGATGACGCCTCGACCACCTGGGTCGCTACCCTCGTGTCCAAGGGCAGCCTGACCGGCGAAGGCTCCAGTGCCACCGTCAGCCAGACCATCGGCGCGTACAACATTTTCGCTGCCGGGGTGGGTACACCGCCGCTGGTGGCGTCGGGCTCGGTCGACGTCGGCGGCGGCATGCAAGTCGTCACCTCGCCCGATGCGGCCGGATCCGGCGTACCGACCTCGATCTGGTCGCGGTTGGACGTCGGTGCCAACGGCACGCCGAACACCTGCTACTTCGATAATTTCATTCGCCAGGGCGGTAGCAACTCCGGGCCTCCTGGTTACTTCGACGGCATTGCCGTGTGCGACACCTGCAAATGTCCGACCGACAACTCCCTGTCGTTCGGCAAGGGCGCCGACTTCTGTGAAGGCATGGACATCGTCGACATCGAATCGGACCCGCTCAATGTTGCAGGTTGTCCAACGACTGCGAATGCGAATATCCGCCGGGAGGAGTTCCCGGAGGACCTGTTCGCGTTCCTGTTCGGTCAGTCCGCGTGGACGGACGTTAACCGGGGCGGCATTGCCGAAGGCGATGCATGCACGACCGCAGCGCTGGATTGCCACTTTGGCGAAGAACGCATCATTCTTGCGGACTGCAAGTACCCGCATCCAACAACCGGGGCGGAGGTCACAGCATCGCTTCCGGCCGACACCTGCTATCTGCTCAACATCCGCAACAAGATCCACATTGGCGACGGAGTCGATGACCAGGCGCAATGCGACGCGTTGGGTGCGGACAGTGAGGGTGTCATCTGGGTACATGAAGAGGCGATCGGTGACTTGCCGGGCTTTGCGGGTGGCTGTGACAGGATCAGGGGCCTCAATCAGTTCGGATCACCCAGTAAGCCGGTGGCGTTGGTCTACGACGGCAGCCTGACCCAGGTCAACGGCCTGGTCATGTACGGCTTGGCGTTCCTGCGCGAACCCAATAGCAGCACGACGCTGGACCCGGCGACCGGTGGGTCTGCCGTACTCGGCGTCAACGGCAACATGACGATCTATGGTGCCGCTGTCGTGCAGGGAAAGGTGCAGTCAGGCGGTGGCGGTAGTGCGGCGATCGTCTACAACAAGGACGTGCTGTTCAACCTGATCAACAATCCCAACAACATCAATCCGGCCTCGATCCCCGGGTCCTGGACCGACCGGCTGCGGTACTGAGGAAATGGCCATGACACTGATCTCCATGCGCCGCCCCACCGGATCCCGTGGCTTCACACTGCTGGAAGTCATGATCGCGGTGGTCGTGCTTGCCACCGGCATGCTGGCCTTGACGGCACTGCAGGGTGCGTTGGCCCGTTCCAGCGCCGACGCGAAGGCGCGCTCCCAGGTCGCGGCCTATGCGTCCAGCGAGCTCGACCGCATCCGCACCGGCACCGTCGGTGACGCCGCCGAAATCGCCGCCAGCATTGCTGCCACGGCAGACGCCGCGGGCCTGGCGACGCTGACCCGAAACGTGGTGTCGACCCAGTACGTCTACGACGAGACGGCGAATGCGGGACTGGGTGGCTTCGTCCCCGACACCAACCCTCCGGGGAACATGGCCTACTTCAACCGGCATGTGATCAATGTCGGCTGGACCGACGCTAGCGGTGCTGCGCGTACCTTGAGCATGACCACCGACGTCAGCCCACTGGCGCTCAATGCCTCGAAAGTTCTCGTTGACCGGGAGCCGAACGACGATGCCGGTCTGCGCCCGATCGTGCGCCGCGAAAGTCCCCTGACCGAGGGCATGATCCCCATTGCGACCGGTGGCGCTGACGGCGAAGCGACGGCAGCGACCAATCCGAAGCCGACGTTGCAGGGCGGCGAGGACGGTACTTATGTCTCGGACACCCGTTTCGACGTCCTGACCTACTCGCACGACGAATTCACCCCGGACGGATTCGCACGCTTCAACAAGCGCATTGAAACTGCCATCGTCGGCTGCTCGTGCCGGAATGACGCCTCCGGTTTCGACGCCGGGGGCAACAACTACCTACAGTCGTTCCTGCTCGCGCAGGGGTTCCGGCCGACGTATTGGGACGGTAACGCGTACAAAACGCCGGAACTGGCGAGTACCCCGGTCAATTCGAGCCCGGCCGATGTCACCCAGAGCGAACTGTGTGATGTGTGCTGCCGCGATCACAAGGACCCCGCAGGGGCAAGCGGTCCCAAGTTCAGTCCATGGCCGGGGCAGACTTCAGCGCATTATCGTCTCGACAACAACGACAATTTCATTGCAGTCGATAACAGCGGTGGTGCCGAGTACCTCGAAGCCTGCCGAGTGATCCGTGTCGATGGCGTGTTCCGGGTCGCTGCGGACCCGAAGATCCAGGACAACGCGCTGGTGGCGACCCGCGAATTGGACGGCAATCCAACCGCTGCCATACCGGTACCGGATAGCGACTCGGCCACGTCGCCCACACTCGATCCGGGCGGAACGGAGGCTTACGAGAACTATGTCTACGAGGCCGTTTCCAGTCTGTTCTACTCCACAGGCTCGATGAGCGGTGAAGGCAACGGAACCGACTTCTCCGCCGTACAGGAAAACGCGGGTCTCAACCGTCCTGCCTATGTTCCGATTCGTTCAGGCGAGACCCGTTGGCTGCACGGGCGCGTGTTCATGGCCGATTACCTTGAAGCTGAAGCGATCAGGCGACTGACAACCGTCGCGCAGGAGTGCGACCCCGCCCCTACCGATGACCTGAGCCGAGCGCAGTGTGTGCTGCCGTATGTGCCAATGGCGACGATCAACACTACGGAAATTTCGTCCTGGTCGCCGCGTGCCGTCGTTGCCGGCGATGCGTTGCCGTCAGACCACGGAATATCGGCGATGGAGGGAGATGATCGCAATTACCTCAACTTTGCGGCCTCGAACATTCGATCGCACAATTCCGGTCTGGCCCTATACAGCGCGATCAATCCGGATGAGGCTAATGCCCTCGCAGTGGATGAGCAGTTGTTCGTGCGGTTGTCTGACGAGCACCCTGCCGGCCCATTGTGGCTGGACACTCCCAGTCCAAATCCAAGTACCGCCAGGCTGTTTGGTGACGTAACCAACCCGATGCGAGGCTATGCGCTGGCCGCAGCGCCAAACCAGTTCACCATGAGCTGGATATTGCCCAAGGTCCAAGGAAAATCGATCGTAACGGACGCAGACAAGAACAACGATCCGACCGCGATTGTTACTTTGGGCAACTGCCAACCGCGCGCTACGGATGGCTCGAGTGACCCATACGCTTGCTCGTCCGAGCCCACCGAAAACATTGAAGTCTCGCTCGGCGGCTACAACAGCAAGGATGTCGAGGAGATTGACAATCCCTGTGAAAATCCGACGACTTCCATTGTTGAACGGCCCATGTGCGTGACCTACCAGTTCGAGCGCGCATTGGTGGACGGCGTTGTAGTAGCTGAAGCTGATTCGAGCACTTCCAACACTTCCAACCCGGGCATGCTTGACGAAGCGATTAGTTTCACAATCCCCAGGATCACACCGATCAAGGACGTCCCGGCGGTCACGCCCAAGATCAGTGAAGTCGTCGTGGACTTCGGTACCCGTCAGGAGACTCGCGCGACCTATCAAACCTGCAGCGCCGGCGTACCGGTGTGGGAGCTGGCCTGCGACTAGGATCTGCGTTTCTCCAGTTGACGCATTTACGGCAGGGCGGCATCATATGCGGCCCCCGCCCGAATAGCTCAGCTGGTTAGAGCACTTGACTGTTAATCAGGGGGTCGTTGGTTCGAGTCCAACTTCGGGCGCCAGAACACCGGATCACTGTCGTGATCCCGCCGAAAGGCCCGCCGCGAGGCGGGCCTTTCGCGTTTTTGGGACGGTGGTGCGGCTCTGTCGGGGTCGGTTCCCGGTGCGTGCGCGGCTCGCCCCGGGAGCTGCGTACGCGCCGCGGGTGGAGGAGATGGAGCGAGTGGTGGGTCTCGCTTGCTTCGGGGTTGCTGCGTGATCGCGGCTGAAGCCGCTCCTACAAAGGGGGCGGGCGTGTACGGCGGCTGGCGTGGCGTCGTCGGGCCGGTCGAAGAAGCGGGCGCCGACGCGCGGCTGATGGGTATCCACGTTGGTCTCAACCGGCTTGCACACACACCTGTGCGGCCTCCCGGGTGGGTGTGCCCGGGAATGCTGCGCAGCTTGGCGCGTATCCGGGAGAGGCTGGTGATCCGGCTCTGCCGTCGCATCGAAGCTTGAAGGTGCCGGCTTCTGTATCAACGAGTCACCGTGGCCTGCGTTGAAGCTCCGGGCACACTCATTCCAGGATGGCGCGCACCGCGTCCAAGGCTTCCTCGACCAGCGGCGCAGGCGCCTTTTCGACGCGCTTGAATGTACGTGCGCGGGCGTCCACCGTGCGGGTCTGGTCGCACAACACAACCCCCTGCGTGCGGGTGCCGGCGCCCGCCAGGGTCACGCTGAACCCGGTGTCTCGCGACGCCATGCCACCTTGGGTGATGGGCGCAACCAGCAGCAGGCCCGATGCCGTGTTGAAGGCATCGGCCGACAGTACCAGCACCGGTCGCGACCCCCGGATCTCCCGACCCTGCGTCGGGTTGAGGTCCAGTTCGAGGATATCGCCGCGCCGTGGAATGCCTCGGCTCACAGCAGTTCGCGGCCGGTCGGTGCGTCATCCAGCCCGTCGTCGCGGTGCCAGTCGGCAGGCGTTCTGGGGCTGGCGGCCAACCTGTCCACCAGGCTGCGGCGGGCCGGAACGACCGAAAGCTTGCGCCCGTCGACGGAAAGCTCGACCGCCGAACCGGCTTCGATCGCCAGGCTCTGCGCAATCGACTTGGGGATCGAAAGAATGATGGAGCCGCCGGATTTGCGGAGGATGGCGGTGAATGGCATCAGGATTACATCGTCAGAAGTTTTATCAGTGTAAAACATTACGCTCGCCGTGTGCTGGGTGCAACGATGTATGGGGGAGTGTTACGCCCGCCATCGGCGGGGCGCTGGAACGCAGTCGCCGCGTCAACTGCGCACGCAATCCTGCGCGGCGGCCGCGGTCGGTGTGCCGCTGCGGGCGCGCCCGTCGTTGGCCAGCACCAGCGTCACCGCCTTTTCGACGCCGCGCTTGTCGCACAGGGTGAAGGTCACGTTGGAGCCGGCGTTGCCGCCGTTGGGCTGGAATACCAGCCGGGTGCGTCCGGGGGTGCTGCGCAGGCGGGCGCCGCCTTCCAGTGCGCCCCGGCGCTGCAGCAGCGGCTCGTTGGGGTCGCGTTCGCGGTTGCCGTTGATGTCGGGGAAGGCGATCCAACCGTCGGTCCATTCGACGCTCCGGCTGCATTGCGTCGCGCCGGGATCGTTGCTGGAGCACACCACGACCTCGGTGGCGGTCAGGGCCGAGTGCCGCACCGCGTCGAGCACGGTCTCGGCCATCGCCAGGCGCGCCTTGCCGGCGTGCACCGCCGAGGTCGCGTTGCTCCAGGCAGGCACCGCGATCGCCAGCAGCAGCGCGGTCACCAGCAGTGCCACCAGCGCCTCGATCAGGGTGAATCCCTTGGTGTTGCCTCGCATGGGCCGACTCCGTTCGAACCAGGGGCCAGCATGCCGCCAGACCAGGTGAACCGGCATCGGAATGCCAGTGCCACCGGGGTAGGAAAACGCCGCGACGCCCCCATCTCTGGCGGCTCGCTAGACTGCGTGGTCGCCTGACTGCAGCTCCGCATTGCGCAACGCCATGAACGACAGCCCCCCACCGATGAACGACAGCACCCGTCCAGCCCCGCCCGCCGAGGGCGTGTTCCAGCTGGTCTCGCCGTATTCCCCGGCGGGCGACCAGCCGCAGGCGATCGCCAAGCTGATCGAGGGCTTTGAGAGCGGCCTGGCCCACCAGACCCTGCTCGGCGTGACCGGCTCGGGCAAGACCTACACCATCGCCAACGTGATCCAGTCGGTACAGAAGCCGACCCTGGTGATGGCGCCCAACAAGACCCTGGCCGCGCAGTTGTACGGCGAGTTCAAGGCGTTCTTCCCGCACAACGCGGTCGAGTATTTCGTCAGCTACTACGACTACTACCAGCCCGAGGCCTACGTGCCGTCGTCGGACACGTTCATCGAGAAGGACAGCTCGGTCAACGAGCACATCGAGCAGATGCGGCTGTCGGCGACCAAGGCGCTGCTGGAGCGACGCGACGCGATCATCGTCTGCACGGTGTCGGCGATCTATGGCCTGGGCGACCCCAACGAATACTTCCGCATGGTGCTGCACCTGGTGCGCGGCGAGCGCATCGACCAGCGCGAGCTGATCCGCCGCCTGACCGAGATGCAGTACGTGCGCAACGACACCGAACTGCGCCGCGGCACCTACCGCGTGCGCGGCGAGGTGATCGACGTGCACCCGGCCGAGTCGGAGATGGAGGCGGTGCGGGTCGAGCTGTTCGATGGCGAGATCGAGAACATCACCGCCTTCGACCCGCTCACCGGCGAAAGCCTGCGCAGGCTGCCGCGCTTCACCATCTATCCCAAGTCGCACTACGTCACCACGCGGCGCACCGTGCTGGACGCGGTCAACGCGATCAAGGACGAGCTGCGCGTGCGACTGGAGCAGCTGTACGCCCAGAACAAGCTGGTCGAGGCGCAGCGCCTGGCGCAACGCACCCAGTTCGACCTGGAGATGCTGGCCGAGGTCGGGTTCTGCAACGGCGTGGAGAACTACTCGCGGCACCTGACCGGCCACATGCCGGGCGAGCCGCCGCCGTGCCTGTACGACTACCTCCCGCCGGACGCGCTGCTGGTGCTGGACGAGTCGCACGTGACCGTTCCGCAGATCGGCGCGATGTACAAGGGCGACCGCTCGCGCAAGGAAACGCTGGTCGAGTTCGGCTTCCGCCTGCCTTCGGCGCTGGACAACCGGCCGCTCAAGTTTGAGGAGTGGGAAGGGCGCGCGCCGCGTTCGATCTTCGTCTCGGCCACGCCGCGCGATTACGAGATGCAGAAGTCCGAGGGGCAGGTGGTCGAGCTGGTGGTGCGCCCGACCGGCCTGATCGACCCGGAGGTGGAGATCCGCCCCGTCGCCACCCAGGTCGACGACGTGCTCGGCGAGATCACCCTGCGGGTGGCGATGGGCGACCGCGTGCTTATCACCACGCTGACCAAGCGCATGGCCGAAAACCTCACCGAGTACCTGGGCGAGCACGGCGTGCGCGTGCGCTACCTGCACTCGGACATCGATACGGTGGAGCGGGTCGAGATCATCCGCGATTTGAGGCTGGGCAAGTTCGACGTGCTGGTCGGCATCAACCTGCTGCGCGAGGGCCTGGACATGCCCGAGGTGTCGCTGGTGGCGATCCTGGATGCCGACAAGGAAGGCTTCCTGCGCTCGGCCGGCTCGCTGATCCAGACCATCGGCCGCGCCGCCCGCAACGTCCGCGGCAAGGCGATCCTGTATGCCGACCGGGTCACCAACTCGATGCAGAAGGCCATCGACGAGACCGACCGGCGCCGCGCCAAGCAGGTCGAGTACAACGCCGAGCACGGCATCACCCCCACGTCGGTGGTGCGCGGGGTGATGGACATCATGGAAGGCGCGCGGGTCGACCCCGACGCGCTCAAGGGCCGCAACCGGGAGCGAAAGCTCGCCGAAGAGCACGCCGAATACCGCACGCTGAGCCCGGCCAAGCTGGCCGCGAAGATCAAATCCCTGGAACAGCGGATGTACCAGCACGCGCGGGATTTGGAGTTCGAGGAGGCCGCCGCGGTACGCGACCAGTTGCGGCAGCTGAAGGAAGCAGGATTCATCAGTTGATGCCGCGTTCGGCTCGATGCAATACGCCGCGGCAAACCTCACGCTCGGCACGATCTTTGTAGGAGCGGCCCATGGCCGCGATGCTCTTCGCCCGGCGCTGGCGAAACGCTGGTCGCGCCTAGGCCTTCCCGCACCCGAGCGGGCTTGTCGTGATCTGAACGAAGGGCTCGCGGCCATGGGCCGCTCCTACGAAAAGCCGTCGGGGCAAAGACCCGTCGGCGCTCTGTAGAGCGGAGCTTGCTCCGCTGCACCGCCACGGCAGTGACGGAATCGCGGGCGGGCGTGAAGCCGAGCAAGCTCGGCTCTACACAACCTCGCGGCACGCACCACGCCCGTCGCGATCTTTTGTAGTAGCGGCCCATGGCCGCGATCGCATCTTGCGATGCCCACAGCAAAACGGCGCGACCCTGGGGATCGCGCCGTTCGCCGATTGAAACTGGTGGGCGGTACAGGGTTCGAACCTGTGACCCCTACCATGTCAAGGTAGTGCTCTACCGCTGAGCTAACCGCCCGGTCGCCGATGTAACCCCGGCGAGAGGGCGCGCAGTGTAGCCCAGCGTGAAGGCGGCGACAACTGGTTCGGCCCTCGCTTGAGCGCCTGTTGCGGCCAAGTGAAACCGCGGTGATATCCGCTAGTCGTGCCCGGCTGCCGTCGATGGAAGCACACTCCCGCTTGGAGCGGAGAACCCGACTCTGAAGGCGCTTCTACGCGACGGCACCGCCTTCGGCAGCATCAGCAGAAAGACTTTCATCCTCCGCGCAACAGTTGCAGCCGCGCACCGGGCGGGCTTCGGCCGCCGCTCGGCCGGTTGCTGCTGAAGCTCGCGTTTGGCGGAGGTATAGCCACCAGCGCGGAACTGGCACCGAACTTGCGACCTCTTCAATCGCGGCGTCAGGCACCTGAATCCTTCAGGTGCCGCGCCGGGCCGATACAGCGGCCCTATCGCGTGGATCATTTATGGATGGATCGAACGGGAAGCGAAATGGTGCTGGCAAGCGAGCGCTGGTGACCGGTGGTGCCGGGTTCCTGGGCTCCCATCTCTGCGCCCGACTGCTCGAGGACGGCTATGAAGTGGTGGCGATGGACAATCTCGCCACCGGAAGCATGCGCAACCTGAGGCCGCTGCTCGGGCGCGGGCTGATCCAGTTCATCGAGCAGGACGTGGTGAATCCCGATGAAGCGCAACTGGCCGGCTTCCGCGCCGACCGCATCTTCAATCTCGCGTGCTGCGCCTCGCCTCTGCACTACCAGGCCGATCCGGAGAAGACTATCCGGACCTGCATCGATGGCTCGTTGAACATGCTGCACCTGGCACGACAGTCGGGGGCGCGGATCTTCCTGTCCTCGACCAGCGAGGTCTACGGTGAGCCTGAAGTGCATCCGCAGATGGAAAGCTACCGCGGCTCGGTCAGCTCGATCGGGCCGCGGGCCTGTTACGACGAGGGAAAACGCTGCGCTGAAGCGGCGTTTTTCGACTATCACCGCGTCCACGGCACCGAGATCAAGGTCGCGCGCATCTTCAACACCTACGGCCCGTCGATGCAGGCCGACGACGGCCGCGTGGTGTCGAACCTGATCGTGCAGGCGCTCAGGAACGAACCGATGACGATCAACGGCGACGGTAGCCAGACCCGCTCGTTCTGCTACGTCGACGACCTGATCGAAGGCATCGTGCGGCTGATGGACAGCCCTGCCGAGGTCACCGGGCCGGTGAACCTGGGCAACCCGTCCGAGGTGACGGTGCTGCAACTGTCGACCCGCATCATCGAGCTGACCGGCTCGCGATCCAAATTGAGACATCGGCCGATGCCGGTCGATGACCCTACCCGGCGCTGCCCGGACATCACGCTGGCGCGCCAGAGCCTGGGCTGGGCGCCACAGGTATCGCTGGACGAAGGGCTGCGGCGGACGATCGCCTGGTTCGAGGAAACCCTGGCCAACGGTCATCTCGATCTTGGCACCGATTCACTGCTGCAGATGGAGATCAATAGTGGCTGCAACTAACGGAGGCGGTGACGGAAAGCAACAGGCAGGCTCGGGCCTGGTCCTGATCACCGGCGGCGCCGGATTCGTCGGCTCGCACCTGGCCGATGAACTGCTCGCGCATGGCTATCGGGTCCGGGTGCTGGACAACCTGTCGGAACAGGTCCATGGCGATGCGATCGGGCGCCCGGCGTATCTGCATGAAGACATCGAGCTGATTCGCGGCGATGTCCGTGACGCGACGGCGGTGCGCCGGGCACTGCTCGGCGTGGACGCGGTGTTCCACTTCGCCGCCGCGGTCGGCGTCGGCCAAAGCATGTACGAGATCGAGCGCTACACCGACGTCAACAACCGCGGCACCGCGGTGCTGCTGGAAGCATTGGCCGCGACGCCGGTGGCGAAGCTGGTGGTCGCATCGAGCATGAGCGTGTATGGCGAAGGGCTATACCGCGACGACGCAGGCAACGTGCTGAGCCCACCGGAACGCCCCCTGGAACAACTCGTGCGCGGCGACTGGGAACTGCACGGCGGCGGCGCGATGCTGGCGCCGTTGCCGACCCCGGAGAGCAAGCCGGTCTCGCCCTCATCGGTGTACGCGCTGTCCAAGCTCGACCAGGAGCGGCTGTGCCTGCTGATCGGCCAGGCCTATGGCATTCCCACTGTCGCCTTGCGCTTCTTCAACATCTACGGCACCCGCCAAGCGCTGTCGAACCCCTACACCGGCGTGCTTGCGATCTTCGCCGCGCGCTACCTCAACCGGCGCGCGCCGATGGTGTTCGAGGACGGGCAGCAGCGTCGCGACTTCGTCAACGTGCGCGATGTCGCGCGCGCCTGCCGGCTGGCACTGGAGACCCCCGACGTCGATGGCCGCGTGCTCAACATCGGCAGCGGCAAGTCGCTGAGCATCCTGGAGGTGGCCGAGCAGATGGCCCGCGCGCTCGGCATCGATGACCTGCCGCCGGAGGTCACGCGCAAATACCGCACCGGCGACATCCGCCACTGCTTCGCCGATATCGAGCTGGCCCATGAAGTGCTGGGCTACCGGCCGCAGGTCGACCTGGCCGATGGCCTGGAGGAACTGGTGGAATGGATGCTCGGGCAGAACGCATTCGATCGCGTGGAGGACGCCAGCGCCGAACTGTCGCGCCGGGGCTTGCAGCGATGAGGCCTGCCGCGACGACGGCTGCCGTGACCAGTGCCGCCGCGGCTAGCGCTGCCGCGCGCGAGCGGATGGCGGGCATCGGGGTGATCGAGTGGCTGCGGATCGGCGATGTCGAGCGCGTGACGCAACTGATCGAGGACATGCGCGAGCTGCGCGTGCGCCGCCTGCGCACGCAGTTTTCCTGGGCCGACTGGCATGCGCCGGGTGGCGAAGACTGGTACTCGTGGCTGCTGCCGCGGCTGGCGGCCGAGTGCGAAGTGCTGCCGTGTTTTACCTATACGCCGCCGTCGCTCGGGATCGAGGCACGGACCGCCTCGCCGCCGCGCGATCCGAAGGCCTACGCCGATTTTCTCGACCTGATGATCACCCGGTTCGGCGCGCATTTCGAATGGGTCGAATTGTGGAACGAGCCGAACAACCTCAACGACTGGGACTGGCACCTCGACCACAACTGGGAGATCTTCTCCTCGATGGTCGGGCAGGCCGCGTATTGGGTGCGCCAGCGCGGCAAGAAGACGCTGCTCGGCGGGATGTGCCCGACCGATCCGAACTGGCTGGGCATGCTGGCCGATCGTGGCGTGCTGGAGCATATCGATGCGGTCGGCATCCACGGTTTTCCCGGCACCTGGGACTTCCGCGAACGCTCGTGGAGCGACACCATCAGCGACGTCCGCGCGGTGCTCGAGCAGCATGCGGTCAAGCCGCAGATCTGGCTGACCGAGGTCGGCTATTCGACTTGGCGTCACGACGAGATCGAGCAGTTGCGGCAGCTGCGCACGGTGCTCGACGCGCCGGCCGATCGCATCTACTGGTACGCGGCAAATGACCTGCACGACAGCCTGAGCCACCAGGACGGCTTCCACGAGGACGAGCGCCACTACCACTTCGGTCTGCGCGATGCGCACGGGCGACCCAAACTGCTGTACCGGATGTGGGCGGCGTCGGGGTTCGACGGCGTCGAGGAGATCGCCTCGCTGCAGCACCATCACGGCACCGGCCTGTCGCGCGCACCGGACAAGGATCCGGTGTCGGTGGCGAGCCTGGCGGCGCTGCCGCCGGAGAGGCAGCGGGCCGATGACGCTGACCAGACGGCGTCGGCACCGGAACACGACACCGCACGGCAGGACACACCGGCGCAGGCGCCGCAGCGCCCACCCGCGCGCCTGCGGTCCGGCCAGCAGCGACCGGTACTGATCACCGGCGGCGCGGGCTTCGTCGGCACCAACCTAGCCGCGCGCCTGCTCGCCGCCGACCGGCCGGTGCTGATCTACGACAACCTGTCGCGGCCCGGCGTCGAGCACAACGTACGCTGGTTGCGCGCGTGTTTCGGTGACCGCCTGCAGGTCGAGATTGCCGACGTGCGCGACCGCCACCTGCTGCGCGAGGCCGTGGCTGGGGTGGGGCAGGTGTTCCACTTCGCCGCTCAGGTCGCGGTGACTTCGAGCCTGGAAGATCCGGCCACCGACTTCGACATCAACCTGCGCGGCACCTTCAACGTGCTGGAGGCTGCGCGACGTGCGCGGCGCCCGCCGCCGGTCGTGTTCACCTCGACCAACAAGGTGTACGGCGCGATCGACGACGTGGCGCTGGAGGCTACCGACAGCCGTTATCAACCACGCGACGCGGCGCTGCGCGCAGCCGGGATCGGCGAATCGCGGCCGCTGGACTTCCATAGTCCCTACGGCTGCTCCAAGGGCGGCGCCGACCAGTACGTTCTCGATTACGCACGCAGCTACGGATTGCCCGCGGCGGTGCTGCGGATGAGCTGCATCTACGGCCCGCACCAGTTCGGCACCGAGGACCAGGGCTGGGTCGCGCATTTCCTGATCCGCGCGCTGGAGCGGCAGCCGATCACGATCTACGGCGACGGCCGCCAGGTGCGCGACATCCTGTTCGTGGAGGACCTGGTCGATGCACTGCTGCTGTGCCAGGAGCGCATGCCGCAATTGCGCGGCCGCGCCTTCAACATCGGCGGCGGCCCGGCCAACACCACCAGCCTGATCGAGCTGCTCGAGCGTATCGGCGCACTTGCCGGGCACACGCCGAAGGTCACCCGCGCACCATGGCGCACCGGCGACCAGCGCTATTACGTATCCGACACACGAGCGCTCGGCAAGGCGACCGGTTGGGCCCCGCGCGTGGGCGTGGCCGACGGTGTGGCACGGCTGCACCACTGGCTGCATGCGCAGCGCAGCGGCTCGGGACAGATTCCGGCACGGAGGCACGTCGCATGAGCACGATGAGCGCAGCGGTGTTCTGCGGCAACGGCCGCATCGAGGTGCGGCGCCAGCCACTGCCGACACCCGCACCGAACGAAGTGCGCGTGCGGCTGCAAGGCTGCGGCATCTGCGCGTCCAACCTGCCGGTCTGGGCCGGCCAACCGTGGTTCGAATACCCGCTGGCGCCCGGTGCGCCGGGGCACGAGGGCTGGGGCGAGATCGATGCGGTCGGCGAGGAGGTGGACGACTGGCGCATCGGCGAGCGCGTCGCGCTGCTGTCGGGCAACGCCTACGCCGAGTACGACGTCGCCCCGGCCGCGGCCCTGACCCGCGTACCCGACGGCCTGGCCGACCGGCCGATGCCGGGCGAGCCGATGGCGTGTGCGATGAACATCTTCCGACGCAGCGACATCCGCGCCGGCCAGCGGGTCGCGGTGGTCGGCGTAGGCTTCATCGGCGCGTTGCTGATCCAGCTCGCCAGCCGCGCCGGCGCCGAGGTCATCGCGCTGTCGCGGCGGCCGTTCGCGCTGGAGGTCGCGCGCCAGTGCGGCGCGGCGACCACGCTGGCCACCGACGACATGTACGCGGCGATCGGTGCGGTGCAGGAGATCAGCGCCGGCGCCGGTTGCGCACGAGTCATCGAGGCCGCCGGCGAGCAGTCCACGCTCGACATCGCCAGCGCGATCAGCGCCGAAGGCGGCCGGCTGATCATCGCCGGCTACCACCAGAACGGCCCGCGCCAGGTCGACATGCAGCAATGGAACTGGCGCGGGCTGGACGTGATCAACGCGCACGAGCGCGACCCGGAGGTCGCCGCGCGCGGCCTGCGCGAGGCGGTGCAGGCTGTGGCGGACGGACGCATCGATCCATTCGCGCTGCTGACCCACGACTTTCCGCTGGGCGGGATCGAGACCGCGTTCGACACGCTGCAGCAGCGCCCGGACGGATTCATGAAAGCAACGGTGGCGCTATGAGGGATGCCGTCGACAGTTGTTCGCCCGAGGCTGTATCGGCGAAGGGGAGTGAGTCGGAGCAACAGCAAATCCCCCTCGATTCCCCTTTTAAAAAGGGGGAGGTGCTCACCGCTGATGTAGGCGAGTGCGAGTCTGCAGTTGCCCCTTCCTTCAATGCGGGCGAGTGCGGGACTGCAGTTGCCCCCTCCTTTGGAAAAGGAGGGTTGGGGAGGATTTGCTCTGGCTCTTCGCCCGAGCCTTCCGACAAAGCCTTGGATACAGACCCCGCTCAAAGACCGCACCTCCGCGCCATGGCAGCGCGCCCCCGCCTGGGTTTTCTCGGCGTCGGCTGGATCGGCCGGCAGCGCATGCAGGTACTGGCCGACAGCGGCGTGGCGACCGTTGCGGCGATTGCCGATGCCAGTGGCGAGGCCGCCGAGGCGGCGGCCGCGGATGCCCCCGGCGCGGTGGTCACCGACGGGCTCGACGGGCTGCTGGACGCCGACCTGGACGGCATCGTCATCGCCACGCCCAGCGGCGCGCATGCGGCCCAGGCGATCGCCGCGCTCGAGCGCGGCCTGGCGGTGTTCTGCCAGAAGCCGCTGACCCGCACCACCGCCGAGGCCGAGCAGGTCATCGCCGCGGCGCGACGCGCCGACCGGTTGGTCGGCGTCGACTTCAGCTACCGCCACCTGGCCGGCGTGGCGGCGCTGCGGGAGCGGGTGCAGGCCGGCGAGCTCGGCCAGGTGCATGCGATCGACCTCACCTTCCATAACGCCTATGGCCCGGACAAGCCATGGTTCTATGACATGGCGCAGTCCGGCGGCGGCTGCGTGATGGACCTGGGCATTCATCTGATCGACCTGGCGCAGTGGATCTGCGGCGGGGCTGCAGTCGACCAGATCGACGCGCGCCTGTACGCCAAGGGCCGCGCGCTGCCGAAGCCGGTCGGCGAGGTCGAGGACTACGCCTCGGTGCAATGGCGGATGCACAGCGGTGCCAATGTGCGGATGGCTTGCTCGTGGCGGTTGCCCGCCGGTTGCGACGCGGTGATCGAGGCTGCGTTCTACGGCAGCCGCGGCGGCGCGGCACTGCGTAATGTCGCCGGCTCGTTCTACGACTTCACCGTCGACCGCTTCGACGGCACCCAGCGCACGCGCCTGGCCGAGCCGCCCGACGCCTGGGGCGGCCGGGCGCTGGTCGAGTGGGCGCAGCGGCTGGCCGAGGGCGGACACTTCGATCCGGACGCCGACCAGCTGGTCGAAGTCGCGCGCATTGTCGATGGGATCTATGGCCGCTGACCGCCATCGAGTGCTGCTGACCGCCGATACCGTCGGCGGCGTTTGGCAGTACGCACTGGAGCTGGCGCAGGGTTTGTCCACCTGCGGCGACCAGGTCGCGCTGGCGACCATGGGCGGCCCCCTGACCCAAGAGCAGCGCCGCGATGCCGAGGCGATCGACGGACTGTCGCTGTACCCGAGCAACCACAAGCTGGCGTGGATGCAGTCGCCCTGGGTCGATGTCGACCGCGCCGGCGACTGGCTGCTGGAGGTCGCCGCGCAGGTGCAGCCCAGCGTCGTCCATCTGAACGACTACAGCCACGGCGACCTGCCGTGGGACGCGCCGGTGCTGATGACCGGGCATTCCTGTGTGCTGTCGTGGTGGCAGGCGGTCCATGGTAGTCCCGCACCGCGGGCGGACTGGGACCGCTATCGCAGCCGCGTACACGATGGCCTGCACGCGGCCGACCTGGTGGTGGCGCCGAGCCAGGCGATGCTGACGGCGCTGATCAGCCACTACGGCCCGCTGCCCTCGGCGCGGGTGATCGCCAACGGCCGCAGCCGCCATGCGCTGGTGACCGGTCCGGACCGAGAACCGCTGATCCTGGCCGCCGGTCGGCTGTGGGACGAGGGCAAGAACATCGTCGCACTCGCCGAGGTGGCGCCGCGCCTGCCGTGGCCGGTGTGCGTGGCCGGCCAGGCGCATCACCCCGACGGCGGCACGACGCAGTTGCCCAACGTGCGCCTGCTGGGCTGTCTTGATTCCGCCGAACTGGACCGGTGGTTCGCGCGCGCGGCGATCTATGCGCTGCCGGCCCGCTACGAGCCGTTCGGCCTGTCGGCGCTGGAGGCGGCGCAGGCCGGCTGCGCGCTGGTGCTGGGCGACATCGACAGCCTGCGTGAGGTCTGGGGCGACGCCGCGCTGTTCGTCGCACCCGATGACCGCGATGCGCTGGCGGCGACCCTGCAGCGGCTGATCGACGACGCGTCGCTGCGCGAGGACTACGCCCGCCGGGCACGGCTGCGCGCGGCACGCTACACGCCGGCGGCGATGGTCAACGGCTATCGCCGCGCCTACAGCGGATTGTCGCTGCAGCGCGGATTGGAGCGCTGGGTGCCGCCGCGTACCGCCCGCGACTTCAGTGCCGGGGCGGCGCGATGAAGTTCGTGCTGTTCTACCACTCGCTGGTGTCGGACTGGAACCACGGCAATGCGCATTTCCTGCGTGGTGTGGTCAGCGAGCTGCTCGCCCGCGGGCACGAGGTGGAGGTGTTCGAGCCGGAGGACGGCTGGAGCCGCACGCAGCTCGTGGCCGAGCACGGCACCGCACCGATCGAAGAGTTCGAGCGGCGCTTCCCGCGCCTGTCCAGCCGCACCTACGACCTCGATGCACTGGTGCTGGAGGAGGCGGTCGACGGCGCCGACGTGGTGCTGGTGCACGAGTGGAACGCCCCGGCCCTGGTCGCCGGGCTGGGCCGGCTGGCATCAAAGCAGCGCCGGCTGCTGTTCCACGATACCCACCACCGCGCCGCCACCGCGCCGCACGAGATGGCGCGCTTCGACCTCAGCGGCTACGACGGCGTGCTGGCCTTCGGCGAGGCCGTCCGCCAGCGCTACCTGGAGCGCGGCTGGTGCGATCGCGTGTGGACCTGGCACGAGGCCGCCGACACGCGCGTGTTCATGCCGCATCCCGGGGCGAAGCGCGAGGGCGACCTGGTCTGGATCGGCAACTGGGGCGATGACGAGCGCACGCGGGAGTTGTCCGAGTTCCTGATCGATCCGGTGCGTGAGCTCGGCCTGTCCGCGCGGATCCACGGCGTGCGCTACCCGCGCTCGGCGCTGGCCGAGCTCGCGCGCGCCGGCATCGACTACCGCGGGTGGCTGCCGAACCATCGCGCGCCGGAGGTGTTCGCCCGCTTCGCCGCCACCGTGCACGTGCCGCGCCGGCCCTACGTGCGCGCGCTGCCCGGCATCCCGACCATCCGCGTGTTCGAGGCGCTGGCCTGCGGCATCCCGCTGGTGTGCGCGCCGTGGCCGGATGACGAGGGATTGTTCACGCCGGGCGCGGACTACCTGGTCGCGGCCAACGGCGCGGAAATGCGCGAGCGCCTGCGCGAGGTCGTCCACGACAAGGAGCTCGCCGGCACGCTCGCGCGGCACGGGCTCCACACCATCCGCAGCCGCCACACCTGCGCCCACCGCGTCGACGAGTTGATGTCGATTCTCGGCGAACTGGCCGCCCCGACCGATCTGCATGATCCGCGTGCCCTGCGTGGTCCGCACGAACCCAGGAATTCCCTTCATGTCTGAATCGCTCAACATCGCCTTCTTCGGTTCCAGTCTGGTGTCGTCCTACTGGAACGGCGCGGCCACCTACTACCGCGGCATCGTGCACGCGCTGCACCGGCGCGGCCACCGGGTCACCTTCTTCGAGCCCGATGCGTTCGAGCGCCAGCAGCATCGCGACATCGAGGACCCGGACTGGGCCCGGGTGGTGGTCTATCCCGGCGAAGGCGAGGACGGCGTCAGCGCTGCGCTGGAGCAGGCGCGCGGCGCGGACGTGGTGGTCAAGGCCAGCGGCGTCGGCGTGTTCGATGCGCTGCTCGAACGCGAAGTGTTGGCATTGCGCTCGCCCGAGACCGCCGTGGTGTTCTGGGACGTCGATGCACCGGCGACGCTGGAGCGCATCACCGAGGACCCGGCCGACCCGTTCCGCGCCCTGATCCCGCGCTACGACCTGGTCCTGACCTATGGCGGTGGCCCGCCGGTGGTGAATGCCTACCGCGGCTTCGCCGCGCGCGACTGCATCCCGGTTTACAACGCGCTCGACCCGGCCACCCACCATCCGGTGTCGGCCGAGCAGCGGTTCGCGGCGGACCTGGGCTTCCTCGGCAACCGCCTGCCCGACCGCGAGGCGCGGGTCGACCGGTTCTTCTTCGAGGCCGCCCGCCGCGCACCCGACCAGCGCTTTCTGCTCGGCGGCAGCGGATGGGACGATACCGTCCCGGAAAACGTGCGCCTGCTCGGCCACGTCTCGACCCGCGACCACAACGCGCTCAACTGCAGCGTGCGCATGGTGCTCAACGTCAACCGCGAGAGCATGGCGCGCTTCGGCTGGTCGCCGCCGACACGGGTGTTCGAGGCCGCCGGTGCCGGCGCCTGCCTGATCGTCGATGCCTGGGACGGCATTGAGGAGTTCCTCGAGCCCGGCCGCGAGGTGCTGGTGGCGCACAACGGCGAGGAGATTGCGGAATACCTGAAGTCGATCGACCCCGAGCACGCGCGGCAGATCGGCGAGCGCGCCCGCCAGCGGCTGCTCGCCGACCAGACCTACGCGCACCGCGCGCTGGAGGTCGAACGGCTGCTGCTGGCGAAAACCCCGGTGACCGCGTGAGCCGCGGAAGCTGCCTGTGTAGGAGCGCCCCATGGGCGCGATGCTTTTCGACCCGCCAGGTAGAAGCATCGCGCCCATGGGGCGCTCCTACAAAACCAAGCTCCGCGAACCATTCGCACGGATTACGTAATGACCCAACCGCTAGACATCGTGATCCTCGGCCTGACCCTGCGCTCCTCCTGGGGCAATGGCCATGCCACCACCTACCGCGCGCTGGTGACGGCGTTGCAGCATCGCGGCCATCGGGTGCTGTTCCTGGAGTGCGACAAGCCGTGGTACGCCGGCCGGCAGGACCTGCCGTCGGACCTGCCGGGCCGCCTGGCACTGTATGCCGACCTGGATCAGCTGGCCGACGAACACGCCGGCAGCATCGCCCGCGCGGACCTGGTGATCGTTGGCTCCTACGTGCCCGAGGGGATCGAGGTGGGCGAGTGGGTGCAGTCGGTGGCGCAAGGCGTAATCGCCTTCTACGACATCGATACGCCGGTCACCCTGGCGCAGTTGGCGCGCGCGGAGTGCCCCTACCTGCACCCGCGGCTGATACCGGGCTACGACCTGTACCTGTCGTTCAGCGGCGGGCCTTCGCTGCGCACGCTGGAACAGCGCTATGGCTCGCCGCTCGCCCTGCCGCTGTACTGCTCGGTCGATCCCGAGCGCTACCGGCCCGAATCCCTGGAGCCGCGCTACGACCTGGGCTACATGGGCACCTACAGCGACGATCGCCAGCCGGTGCTGGAGCGGCTGCTGCTGGAACCGGCGGCGGCGTGGCCGCAAGGCCGCTTCGCCGTGGCCGGGCCGCAGTACCCCGAGGACATCGCCTGGCCGGAGAACGTCGAGCGCATCGAGCACCTCGGTCCCGCGCTGCATGGCCGCTTCTACAACGAGCAGCGTTTCACCTTGAACGTGACCCGCGCCGACATGGTCGCCGCCGGCTGGTCGCCGAGCGTGCGCCTGTTCGAGGCCGCCGCGTGCGCCACGCCGATCGTGTCGGATCCATGGGACGGACTGGAGACGCTGTTCGAACCCGGCGAGGAGATCCTGATCACCCATTCCGGGGCCGACGTACTGCAATGGATCCGCGACATACCCGAAGAACGCCGCTGCCGGATCGGTGAAGGGGGCCGCCGCCGGATCCTGGCTGAACATACCGCCGCCCACCGGGCCGAGACGCTGGAACGGTATTTCGAACGCACCGCCGGACGCCGGCCGGCCCACCGTCCGCGGCCCAGGCCGGCAGCGGTGTCCATCCACCCATGACAGCGTGACACACGGGCCCGACACGCCCAGGAGAGTGTGCAATGGCAGCGAAGCATGAGGCGCAGCAGACGACCGACCACAAGGAGATCCGGCGCTGGGTGGAGGCGCGCGAAGGGCGGCCGGCGACGGTGAAGGGCACCGAGGACGAGGACGATGGCGCCGGCCTGCTGCGGATCGCGTTCCGGGACGATGTCTCGCTGCAGGCGATCGGCTGGGACGAGTTCTTCGAGAAGTTCGAGGACGAAGACCTGGCCTTTCTCTACCAGGAGGAAACCAAGGACGGCAAGCGCAGCCGGTTCTTCAAGTTCGTCGAGCGGGAGTAGCCGATGGCGCGCCGTGGGAGATCGACGCGCATGCCGGGAGGTCGCCGGGACGATGCGGCGTCGGCCGGCGGATCGGCCGGTGACTTGCCGTGTGCCACCGGCAGGACAGGGCCGTCGTCATGGCCATGAGCGCTCCGGCCGCCGGACACGACGCGCTGCAGGCGCAGATCGACGCGCAGCAGCCTTGGTTCCACAACCTGCACCTGCCCGAGGGCCTGCAGACTGCGCCGGAGCATCCGCTGGGCGATTTTCCCTCGTTCAAGTGGAAGCAGATAGCGCCGCACATCGATACCGACCTCAGCGGCTGGAACGTGCTCGACATCGGCTGCAACGCGGGCTATTACAGTTTCCAGTTCGCCGCGCGCGGCGCGTCGGTCACCGCCATCGACGTCGACCCGCACTACCTGCGCCAGGCGCGCTGGGCGGCAAGGCACCTGCAGCTCGAGGACCGGATCGAGTTCCGGCAGATGCAGATCTACGATCTCGCCCGGGAGTCTCAGACCTACGACCTGGTCTGGTTCATGGGCGTGCTGTACCACCTGCGCCACCCGCTGCTGGCGCTGGACATCGTGCGTCGCAAGATGCGCCGGATGATGGTCATGCAGACCCTGACGATGCCGGGCGATGAGGTCGTCGACCCGCCCGCCGATCTCGCGATCGACCAGCGCGAGCGCCTGCGCGAGCCGGGCTGGCCGGCGATGGCGTTCATCGAAAGACGCCTGGCCGGCGATCCGACCAACTGGTGGGCGCCCGACCACGCCTGCATCGAGGCCATGCTGCGCAGCAGCGGCTTCAAGGTGCATGCGCGCATCGCGCACGAGACCTATCTGTGCGGACCCGGCGACGCGCCCATGGACGCCGCCGGCATGGTCGAAGCCGAGCTCAAGGCCGCCACCGGCACCTGACGGGCTCCACGCGGCCGTTGACTTGCCCCGCGCCGTCCCCAACTATTGCGCCCTGAGCGCGGCATCCGGCCGCGGTCCCGGATGCCAGGTGGCCCGCGGCAAACCGCCGGCCAAGCGTGCGACATGAGCACTACCATCGCCCATCGCTGATTCCGCCCGAGCTGCCGCATCCGCAGGTGCCCCGGTCGGCGCCTTTTTTGTGCCACCCATTCCCCTGTAGGAGCGGCTTCAGCCGCGAAGCTCTCTGTAGGAGCGACGTAAGTCGCGACCGCGCCGTCACATCGGTCGCGACTTACGTCGCTCCTACAAAAAACCTACTTCGCGGCTGAAGCCGCTCCTACAAAACGCAGACTTCCAGCCATGATCAACATCACGCTCCCCGACGGCAGCCGCCGCGAATTCGAACATCCCCTCAGCGTCATGGACGTCGCCGCCTCGATCGGCGCGGGCCTGGCCAAGGCGACCGTCGCCGGCGAGCTCGACGGCAAGCTGGTGGATGCCTCCGACGTCATCGAACACGACGCCCGCCTGCGCATCATCACCCCGAAAGATCCCGAAGGCGTGGAGATCATCCGCCACTCCTGCGCGCACCTGGTCGGCCACGCGGTCAAGCAGCTGTACCCGGACGCGAAGATGGTGATCGGCCCGGTGATCGAGGAGGGGTTCTACTACGACATCTGGAACGAGCGCCCGTTCACGCCCGATGACCTGGCCGCGATCGAGCAGCGCATGATCGAACTGATCGACACCGATTACGACGTGATCAAGAAAGTCACGCCGCGTGAGGAGGTCATCGCCACGTTCAAGGCGCGCGGCGAGGACTACAAGCTGCGCCTGGTCGAGGACATGCCCGACGAGCAGGCGATGGGCCTCTACCACCACCAGGAATACGTCGACATGTGCCGCGGCCCGCACGTGCCGAACACGCGTTTCCTCAAGGTGTTCAAGCTGACCCGCATCTCCGGCGCGTACTGGCGCGGCGACTCCAAGAACGAGCAGCTGCAGCGCATCTACGGCACCGCCTGGGCCGACAAGAAGCAGCTGTCGGCCTACATCCAGCGCATCGAGGAGGCCGACAAGCGCGACCACCGCAAGATCGCGCGCCAGCAGGACCTGTTCCACCTGCAAGAGGAGGCGCCGGGCCTGATCTTCTGGCATCCCAAGGGCTGGTCGATCTGGCAGGTGGTCGAGCAGTACATGCGCGGTGTCTACCGCGACAGCGGCTACCAGGAGGTGCGCTGCCCGCAGATCCTCGACGTCTCGCTGTGGAAGCAGTCCGGCCACTGGGACAACTACCAGGACAACATGTTTTTCACCGAGTCGGAGAAGCGCACCTACGCGCTCAAGCCGATGAACTGCCCGGGCCACGTGCAGGTGTTCAACCACGGCCTGCACAGCTACCGCGACCTGCCGATCCGCTACGGCGAGTTCGGGGCCTGCCACCGCAACGAGCCATCCGGCGCGCTGCACGGCATCCTGCGGGTGCGCGGATTCACCCAGGACGACGGCCACGTGTTCTGCACCGAGGACCAGGTCGAGGCCGAGGTCACCGCCTTCCACCGCCAGGCGATGCAGGTGTACGAGACCTTCGGCTTCAAGGACGTCCAGCTCAAGATCGCGCTGCGCCCCGAGCCGCGGCTGGGCGACGACGCCACCTGGGACAAGGCCGAGGCCGCGTTGCGCGCCGCGCTGCGCAGTGCCGGGGTGGAGTGGGAGGAGTTGCCGGGCGAGGGCGCGTTCTACGGCCCCAAGATCGAGTACCACCTGCGCGACGCGATCGGCCGGACCTGGCAGCTGGGCACGATGCAGGTCGATTTCATGATGCCGGCGCGGCTGGGGGCGGAATACGTCGACGAGCACAGCCAGAAGCGCCACCCGGTCATGCTGCACCGCGCCATCGTCGGTTCGATGGAGCGCTTCATCGGTATCCTGATCGAGCACCACGCCGGCCAGTTCCCGGCCTGGCTGGCGCCGGTGCAGGCGGTGGCGATGAATATCACCGACGCCCAGGCCGATTATGTCGATGAGGTGCACAAATCCCTTGCGAATCAAGGATTCCGGGTCGAAAGCGATTTGCGGAACGAGAAGATCGGCCGTAAGATCCGCGAGCACACGCTGCAGCGCGTGCCGTACCTGCTGGTGGTCGGTGACCGCGAGAAGGAAAACGGCCACGTCGCGGTGCGCACGCGGGGAGGGGAGGATCTGGGGACGATGTCCGTTGCCGAATTCGCCTCGCGTTTACGTGACGAGCACGCCAGATAGGGCAGCCTAGGCTGCCGCCGACCCGGTCGCGCCTGCGGCCGGCACGATCCATACCGGAGATTGAAACATCAGCACCCCTGACAAGCCGAATCGCAAGAACCAGGAAATCCGCGTCCCGCGCGTCCGCGTCATCGGCGCCGACGGTGAGATGGTCGGAGTGCTCTCGCGCGACGAAGCGCTGAGCCTGGCCCAGGAAGATGGCCTCGATCTGGTCGAAATCCAGCCGCACGGCGACCCGCCGGTCTGCCGCATCATGGATTTCGGCAAGTACAAGTTCGACCTGCAGAAAAAGGCCAACCTGGCCAAGAAGAAGCAGAACAAGGTCGAGATCAAGGAAATCAAGTTCCGCCCGGTCACCGATGAAGGCGACTACCAGATCAAGCTGCGCAAGATGCGCGAGTTCCTGGAGGAGGGCGACAAGCTCAAGGTCAACATCCGCTTCCGTGGCCGCGAGATGAGCCACCAGGAGCTGGGCCGGGAGATGGCCGCCCGGATCGAGACCGATCTTGGCGAAGACATCGTGATCGAGTCGCGCCCGCGCTTGGAAGGCCGGCAGATGGTGATGATGATCGCGCCGAAGAAGCGCTGAGGCCATGCGGCGGTGATCGCCATGATCCCCGCCGAACCCAGACACCGACCGTAGGAGCGGCTTCGGCCGCTATCCAGAGCCGGTCCCGCGACCGGTCATCCGATCGCGGCTGAAGCCGCTCCTACAGCGGCGCGGCGGATTGCAACGCGCGGCGGCAGCCCGCATAATGCGCGGCCCGGTTCGCCGGGTCTGCTGTACGCGACATTCAGGACTCGTCGAGGATTCTTCCGGATCAACGACTTACGACCGGCCAGGGCAGGACGGAAAGCGTGGCGCCTGTGTTCTTGCAGCCGCTGCCGCCCAAGCCAGTGACAGAAACCGAAAGGACATCCCATGCCCAAGATCAAGACCCATCGCGGGGCGGCCAAGCGTTTTCGCAAGACCGCTTCCGGCAAGTTCAAGTGCGGCCACGCCAACCGTAGCCATATCCTCACCAAGAAGTCGACGAAGCGGAAGCGCAACCTGCGGCAGACGAACCATGTTCGTGCCGAGGATGCAGGCCGTCTGACCCGCATGCTTCCGTATCTCTGAGGAGGGCTAAAAAATGGCACGAGTCAAACGTGGTGTGACGGCCCGCCGTCGTCACAAGAAAATCCTGAAGCAAGCCAAGGGCTACTATCACGCCCGCCGCAAGGTCTTCCGCGTCGCCAAGCAGGCGGTCACCAAGGCACTGCAGTACGCCTACATCGGCCGCAAGCAGAAGAAGCGCAATTTCCGTTCGCTGTGGATCACCCGCATCAATGCGGCCGCCCGCATCAACGGCATGAGCTACAGCCGCTTCATGAACGGCCTGATGAAGGCCGGCATCACCCTGGACCGCAAGGTGCTGGCGGACATCGCCGTGCACGACGCGGCGGGGTTTGCCGCGCTGACCGAAAAGGCCAAGGGCGCGCTCGCAGCGTAACGTGTCGGTGTCATTGCGCATGGCAACGTGCGTGATGACGGACATCGAAGTACACGCATGGGGAAGGGCGCAAGTCCTTCCCCATGTTCGTTTTGGGGGTTCCGGTCATATCTGTAGGAGCGGCTTCAGTCGCGATGGGGTTCCGGTCGCGCGCGCCGGTTCCGAATCGCGGCTGAAGCCGCTCCTACAGGTGCCGGATCACCGGACTGACGGGATCGACGATGAGCGGTATCGAACAACTGACGCAACAGGCGCTGGCCGACATCGCCGCCGCCGATTCGCCGGCGAGCATCGAGGCGCTGCGCGTCGCCCTGCTCGGCAAGTCCGGCACAGTCACCGCGCAGCTCAAGCAGCTCGGCACGCTGCCGGCCGACCAGCGCAAGGCCGCGGGCGAGGCGATCAACCAGGCACGCGATGCGCTGTCGAGTGCGCTGGCCGAACGCAGGGCGGTGCTCGATGACGCGGCGCTCGATGCACGCCTGGCCTCCGAAACGATCGACGTCACCCTGCCGGGCATTGACCGTGCCCGCGGCGGCCTGCATCCGGTCAGCCGCACCCTGGAGCGCATCACCGACATCTTCGGCCGGCTCGGTTTCGGACTCGCCGACGGCCCGGAGATCGAGGACGACTGGCACAACTTCGAAGCGCTGAATTTCCCGCCGCACCACCCGGCGCGCGCGATGCACGACACGTTCTACTTTGGCGACGGCCGCCTGCTGCGCACCCATACCTCGGGCGTGCAGGTGCGTTACATGGGCGAGCACCCACCGCCGCTGCGCATGATCGCCGCCGGCAAGGTCTACCGCAGCGACAGCGATCAGACCCACACGCCGATGTTCCACCAGGTCGAGGGCCTGCTGGTCGACGAGCACGCCAGCTTCGCCGACCTGAAGGGCACGCTCGCCGAGTTCGTGCGCGCGTTCTTCGAGCGCGACTTCCAGATGCGCTTCCGCCCGAGCTACTTCCCGTTCACCGAGCCCTCGGCCGAGGTCGACATCGCCTGGCAGCAGCCCGACGGCTCGACCCGCTGGCTCGAGGTGCTCGGCTGCGGCATGGTGCATCCGAACGTGCTGCGCAACGTCGGCATCGATCCGGAGCGTTACACCGGCTACGCCTTCGGCCTGGGCGTGGAGCGTTTCGCGATGCTGCGTTACGGCGTCGATGACCTGCGCAGCTTTTTCGACAACGACGTGCGGTTTTTGCGGCAGTTCGCCTGACCGCTGTGCTCCTTCCCCTTCAAGGGGAAGGCCGGGATGGGGATGGGTTTGATCTTGCTTGACCCGCAGCAAACCCCATCCCCTCCCCAGCCCTCCCCCTTGAAGGGGAGGGAGCCAACGCCTCGGCTCCAGACTTCGTGTGGAACTCCAACGATGAAATTCTCCGAAAACTGGCTCCGCAGCCACGTCCCGACCACCGCGACCCGCGATGAACTCGCCGCGACGCTGACCGCGATCGGACTGGAGGTCGAGGCCGTCACGCCATTGGGCGAGTCGCTCGATGGCGTGGTCGTCGCGCAGATCGTCAGCGCCACGAAACATCCCGAGGCCGACCGCCTGCAGGTCTGCCAGGTCGATATCGGCAATGGCGATCACGTGCAGATCGTCTGCGGTGCGCCGAACGCGCGCGCCGGGCTCAAGGCGCCGCTGGCGATGGTCGGCGCGACCCTCCCCGGCGGCATGGTCATCAAGGCGGCCAGGCTGCGCGGGGTCGAATCGGCGGGCATGCTGTGCTCGGCGAAGGAAATCGGCACCGACATCGATGCATCGGGGCTGCTGGAACTGCCGGCCGACGCGCCGGTCGGCGCGGCGCTGGCCGGTTACCTTGGCCTGCCCGACGCCAGCATCGAGATCAAGCTGACCCCGAACCGCGCCGACTGCTTCGGCGTGCGCGGCATCGCGTTCGATGTCGCCGCGGCATCGGCCAGCGAGGTCGCGGCCTTCAGCGCCGCGCCGGTCGCGCCGCAGAGCGAGGCGACACTGGCGGTCGAACTCAACGCCGGCGCCGACGCGCCGCGCTATTGCGGCCGCGTGATCGAGGGCATCGACGCCGCAGCACCGACGCCGTTGTGGATGGCCGAGCGCCTGCGCCGCAGCGGCACTCGGCCGGTCTCGCTGCTGGTCGACATCACCCAGTACGTGATGCTCGAACTGGGCCAGCCGATGCATGCGTTCGACCGTGACAAGCTGACCGGCCCGATCGGCGTGCGCCACGCGCGCCGCGGCGAGACGCTGACCTTGCTCGATGCGCGCGAGGTCACCCTGGACGAGCAGTTCCTCGCGATTACCGACGCCAGCGGTACCGATGAAAGCCGCCCAATCGCACTGGCCGGGGTGATGGGCGGGCTCGACACCCGCGTTACCGAGGCCACCCGCACGGTATTCCTGGAGTCGGCGCACTTCGCGCCATCGGCGATCATCGGCCGCGGCCGCAGACTCGGCCTGCACACCGATGCCGGCCACCGCTTCGAGCGTGGGGTCGACCCGGCACTGCCGCGCATCGCGATGGAGTACGCCACGCAGCTGATCCTGGACATCGCCGGCGGTGCGCCCGGACCGGTGATCGAGGCGGCATTGGCCGAACACCTGCAATCGCCGCAGCCGATCGAACTGCGCCGCGAGCGGCTGGCGCGCGTGCTGGGGCTGGTCGTGAACGACGCCGAGGTCGAGCGGATCCTGCGTGCGCTCGGCCTGGCGGTGGCCGCCAGCAATGAAGGCTGGCGGGTGACGCCGCCGAGCCGGCGCTTCGATCTTGCGATCGAGGAAGACCTGATCGAGGAGATCGCGCGCATCCACGGCTACGATGCAATCCCGACCACGTTGCCGGCCGGCGCTGCGCGGCTGGCCGCGCCCAGCGAAACCCGGGTCGACGACGCCAGCGTGCGCCGGCAGATGGCCGCCCGCGATTACCTGGAGGCGATCAACTACGCCTTCCTCGACGCGTCGCTGCTGGAGACCTGGCAGGCCGGGCAGGGCGCGGTCGCGCTGGCCAACCCGCTCAGCGCCGAGCTCGGGGTGATGCGCACGCGGCTGCTGCCGGGGCTGGTCGCCGCGCTGGCACGCAACGTGGCGCGCCAGCAGTCGCGGGTGCGTTTGTTCGAGCTGGGCAAGGTGTTTGAAGAGCGGGACCCGGGACTCGGGACTCGGGACTCGGGGGCGGCGCCGGCGCCGGTCGAGACGCTGCGTATCGCTGCGGTCGCGTGTGGCGAGGCCGCACCGGAGCAGTGGGGGAGTCCGGCGCGGCCCGTTGGCTTTCACGATCTCAAGGGCGACCTGGAAAGCCTCGCGGCTGCCTCCGGCGCCTCGCTGGAGTTCCGCGCCTCGCAGCAGCCCTGGGCGCACCCGGGGCGGTGCGCGGATGTGTTGCGTGTCGATGCCGGCGGCGAGAGCCAGGCCATCGGCTGCATTGCCCAGCTGCACCCGCGGCTGCAGCGGGCGCTGGATCTGGACGTCGAGGTCGTCGCGTTCGAGCTCGACCTCGAGCCGCTGGTGGCGCGCGCGCTGCCGAGGGCCCGCGGCCTGTCGAAGTACCCGTCGGTCCGTCGGGATCTCGCCTTCGTGGTGGCCGAAGACGTCGCCTGGGCCGAGTTGGCCGCCAGCATCCGCGCCGCGGCCGGCCCGGCCTTGCGCGATCTGGTGCTGTTTGACCGCTACCAAGGCAAGGGTGTGGAAACTGGATTCAAGAGTCTCGCTATGGGCTTGATTGTGCAGGACGAATCGCGCACTCTGACCGACCGCGATGTGGAACAGATCGTGGCCGATGTGACGGCCGCACTGCAGCGCGATCACCGCGCGTCGATCCGCGGGTAAGGCGGGCGAGCAAGGCGGATCCGTGCGGGCAGGGGCAGGAAGGAAAGCACAATGGCACTGACCAAAGCTGAGATGGCCGAGCGTTTGTTCGACGAGGTCGGTCTGAACAAGCGCGAGGCGAAGGAGTTCGTCGACGCGTTCTTCGACGCGCTGCGCGAAGCCTTGGAGCAGGGCCGCCAGGTGAAGCTGTCGGGCTTCGGCAATTTCGACCTGCGCCGCAAGAACCAGCGGCCGGGCCGCAATCCCAAGACCGGCGAAGAGATCCCGATTTCCGCGCGCACGGTGGTGACCTTCCGTCCGGGCCAGAAGCTCAAGGAGCGCGTGGAAGCGCACGGCGGGAGTGGCTCCCATGCTTGACCCGGGCAGCAACCGCGAGCTTCCGCCGATCCCGGCCAAGCGCTACTTCACCATCGGCGAGGTCAGCGAGCTGTGCGACGTCAAGCCGCATGTGCTGCGCTACTGGGAAACCGAGTTCCCCAGCCTCAATCCGGTCAAGCGCCGCGGCAACCGCCGTTACTACCAACGCCATGAGGTGTTGATGGTGCGCCAGATCCGCGGCCTGTTGTACGAGCAGGGCTACACCATCGGCGGCGCGCGCCTGCGCCTGGAAGGCAGTGCCGGCAAGGACGAATCGGCATTGAGCTCGCAGATCATCAGGCAAGTGCGGATGGAACTCGAAGAGGTCCTGCAACTGCTGCGCCGCTGAGAAGCGCGAATTGGTAGAGCCGAGCTTGCTCGGCTTTTGCGAACACCGAGGTCCCGTCGATCGACAATCGAAGCCAGCCGAGCAAGCTCGGCTCTACCGTGCGAGACGGGCACTGCGCAAAAACCGGCTATAATCGTCGGCCGCCGCAAGGCGGGCATCGCAACACGTCGGGGCGTAGCGCAGCCTGGTAGCGCATCTGCCTGGGGGGCAGAGGGTCGTCGGTTCAAATCCGGCCGTCCCGACCATTTGCGATTGTGCAGACAAGCGCCCGGCATTGCCGGGCGTTTTGCGTTGGTGACGAGGTGAGAGTCGCGACTGCTGGGCTTGTCAGCACAGCTTACGAGCCAGGCGCCCGGAGACCGATCACCTGGCGGCAGTGCGCGGCTGCGGCGCGGCGAGGTCTGGCCAGCGACGCAACAACGATGCGCGGATGCCGGCGGCGTCCAGGCCGGCTTCGCTGAGCAGGTCCTCACGGCTGGCGTGGTGCTGGAATGCATCGGGCAGCCCGAGATGCAGGATCGGCAGCGTGATGCCTTCGGCGGCGAGCAGTTCGGCCACGCCCGAGCCGGCGCCGCCGGCGACGACGTTGTCCTCCAGCGTGACCAGGCCGTCGTGGGCTGCGGCCAGTTCCAGGACGAGCGCGCGGTCGAGCGGCTTGACGAAGCGCATGTTGACCACCGTTAGGTCCAGCGCCGCACCGACCTGCTCGGCCGCCGGTACGGTCGCGCCGAACGCGAGCAGCGCGATCCGGGTACCACGGCGGCGCACCTGTGCCTTGCCGATCGGCAGCGATTCCAGCGACGGCTGAACCGCGACGCCGGGACCGCTGCCACGTGGATAGCGCACCGCGGCCGGGCCTTCCAAGCGGTATCCGGTCGAGAGCATCTGCCTGCATTCGTTCTCGTCGGCCGGTGCCATCACCACCATGTTCGGCACGCAGCGCAGGTAGGACAGGTCCAGGTTGCCGGCGTGGGTGGCGCCGTCCGGCCCGACCACGCCGCCGCGGTCGATCGCGAACAGCACGTCCAGCCGCTGGATCGCGACATCGTGCACGAGCTGGTCGTAGCCGCGCTGCAGGAACGTGGAGTAGATCGCGACCACCGGCTTGGCGCCTTGGCAGGCCATGCCCGCAGCCAGCGTCACCGCATGCTGCTCGGCAATCGCCACGTCGAAATAGCGTTGCGGGTATTGCCTGCTGAACCCCACCAGCCCCGAGCCCTCGCGCATCGCCGGGGTGATGCCGAGCAGCCTGGGCTCCACCGCGGCCATGTCGCAGATCCACTCGCCGAACACGTCGGTGTAGGTCGGCTTCCTGGCCCCGGGCTTGCTGATCAGGCCCGTGCTCGGATCAAACGGGCCGACCGCGTGATAGCCGATCTGGTCGCCCTCGGCCAGCTCGTAGCCCTTGCCCTTGGTCGTGATCACGTGCAGCAGTTGAGGGCCCTTGAGAGTCTTGAGCGTTTTCATCGCGGCCAGCAAGGCCGGCAGGTCGTGGCCGTCGATCGGGCCGGTGTAGTGGAAGCCCATTTCCTCGAACAGCGTGGACGGCACGAACATGCCTTTCCAGTGCTCCTCCCAGCGACGCACGAATTTCGCCGCCGGCTTGTTCTTGTCGCCAAGCAGCTTCTTGCCGCCCTCGCGTAGCGCGTTCAGCGTGCGGCTGCCGGTCAGCCGCCCGAGCATCTGGGTCAGCCCGCCGACGTTCTCCGAGATCGACATCTGGTTGTCGTTGAGCACCACCAGCAGGTCCGGCTCGGGGTCCATGCCGCCGGCATGGTTGAGGGCCTCGAACGCCATGCCGGCGGTCATCGCGCCGTCGCCGATCACCGCAACTACTTTCGGCACCTCGGTGTCGCCGGTGTTGCCGGCCCGCTGCAGCGCGATCGCCATGCCGAGCGCGGCCGAGATCGAGGTCGAGCTGTGGCCGACGCCGAAGGTGTCGTACGGCGACTCCTCGCGTTTGGGAAACGGCGCCAGGCCATCCTTCTGCTTGACCGTGTGGATCTGGTCGCGGCGGCCGGTGAGGATCTTGTGCGGGTAGCACTGGTGGCCGACGTCCCAGACCAGGCGATCGACCGGGGTCTGGTACAGCCAGTGCAGCGCCACCGTCAGTTCGATCACGCCCAGGCCCGCGCCGAAATGGCCGCCGGACTGGGCGACCTGCTCGATCAGGTAGGCGCGCAACTCGTCGGCGATCGCCGGCAACTCGTCTTCCGCAAACTGGCGCAGGTCAGCGGGGACGGCAATGCGGGACAAGCGTGGATAGCGTTGCGGATCGATCATCAATACGGCGTCGGACGGCAGTTCGCTATTGTCCCGCCGGCATCGGGACGGAGCAAGGCCGCGAGCACGGCGAACGGTGAACGGTGAACCGGTTAGCAGTAAGCAGGCTAACGGCGAATGGAACAGGCCTCGCTCTTGCTGTTTCCGTTTACAGGTCGCGTAGCGGCCGACTTACAGTGAGCGCAGCGAACGACTCACAGGCGGCGCAGCCGCCGACTGCGCTGCCTGCCTCACCGCCCGCGCAAGCGGCCGAACAGGCCGCTGGGCTTGCTCGGTTCGACCTCGGGCTCCGGCTCGTGGAAGGCGTCGGCGAAGCCGGTCGCCAGGTTGGCGTTGACGAAGTCGGCGACGTCCGGTGCCGGCACGCCACTGGCCTGCGCGATCTCGTCGATGGTCGCCGGGCCTTTCATCATCGCCGTGGCAACCCGGAAGTGCTTCGGGTATTCGCGCTCGGTCTGCGGCCACTTGAGCATGTGATAGCGGCCCTCCGGGTCGAACCCGGCGACCAGCTGGCCGCCGCCGGCGAGCAGCGCACCGAACCAGATCAGGCGCTGCAGCGGCTGGGGCGCGCCGATCTCGGCGGTCTCGCGGCTCCAGTCGGCCTCCTCGACCGGTTCGAAGTCCGACTCGGCCACGCTGCCCTGGAACAGCGGCGCCAGCGGCTTGAGCGTGGTGGCGCCGGCGAAGTACTGGCGCGCTTTGGTGTCCAGCAGCACCGCGGCGCCGTCGCGCCGGTAGCGCAGACGGCCGCCGAGCTTGCCCGAGGATATCCACTCGGCCAGCGTACTGGGCTGCGCGTCGGCGCTGACCGTCCCGGTGGCGACCGCTTCGGCCGATTCCCCCGACGCGCTGGCGGGTGCGCTGATGTTGGCTGCCGGCGGCATGGCCGACGGATTCTCCGGCATCGCCAGATCCGGCAACAGCGACCCGGCTGCGGCCGAGCCGGGCTCCACCGGCGCGTCGTCTTCTTCGACCAAGGCATGGGGCAGCTCTTCGGGCAGTTCGTCCTGCGGCTGCGGCGCCGGCGTCATCCCGGCCGGCGGAGCTGCGTGGCCGAGCTCTTCGCCCGCATGGCTGGCCATCGCCTGCAGCAGCTCACCCATGCTGTCGCTGTCGAACGGCTGCGCCAGCCGGAAATCGGCCTGGGTGCGCGGCGCATCGGTCAGGCCGATCACCTGTTTGCCGGCGGCATGCAGGCGCAACCAACTCATCGGCCCGTACATGCTGTCCATGTCGACGATGACGTAGTCGGCCTGGCTGTCGGGTAACAATTGCCAGCGGCTGCCCAGGCGCGCGTTGGCGTCGGTGAAAGCGCTCTGGAGTTCGGACTCGGTGGCCGGGTCCATGCCCGTCAGGCCAAGGGATAGGGGCATTGTGGGATCCGTGTATCGCAGTGGTGCCGAGTGTTGCGGAGGCCGGGGCGTGCGTCAACGCATGCGCGACATCGGATCGCAGATTTGCGGCCGCGCCGTCGCGAAACCGCCGGCGGGCGGACGCCAGGCGCCGGGAAGTGACGTGGCTGGGTGGATATCGACCGTACCCCCGGGCAGCGCGGCAGCCCGGGCGGGCGGAACTCAGGCGTGCGAACGCGCGTTCCTGGGCAGCTGCGTGCGCAGGAATGCCATCTGGTCGGCCAGGATGTTGCGGTTGGACAGGATCAGGTGCTCGATCCAGCTCGGCCGGTACGGCACTGCCAGCAGCGGCATCCCGGCCTGCTGCGGGGTGCGGTTGCCCTTGTGCGAGTTGCAGCCGAAGCACGAGGCGACCACGTTCTCCCAGATGTCGCGGCCACCCTTGGAGACCGGCTTGACATGGTCGCGGGTGAGCTGCGGGCGATGGAACGAATGGCCGCAGTACAGGCACAGGTAACTGTCGCGCGCGAACAATGCGGCGTTGGTCAGCGATGGAGTCGGGTCGAGCGCGCGTGCCCGCGCATGGCCGCGTGCGGCGACGATCGGGTGCAGCTCGATGATGCTCTGCTCGCCGGTGACGCGGTTGCTGCCGCCGTGGACCTGCAGGCACGGATCACCGAGGGTCCAGGACACCGCGCCGCGGGCGTACAGGCAGGCCGCGTCCTGCCAGTTGATCCAGTCGAGCACGCGGCCGTGGGCGTCCAGCGACAGCAGGCGCACCGAATTCAGGCGTTCGAGAGGATGGCTGGGAACCGGCTGCGCGGGACAATCCGCAGCCAACCGGAGAGCAGCCGACCCGCGCCGCAGGGTGTCGGCGAGGCTGACGCCCTGGACCAGGCGCCGCGTGGCTCGGTCGGTCTCCATTGGAAGCCGAGCTTATACGCTTTTCGTTGACGTTTGGGTAGCGCGGAGCGGGTGCGGTCATCGGGCCCGCTCTTTGTGCCCACTGCGGCGATCCCGCGATCTCACCTCGTCCTGGCAGGATCAATTTTCTGACGCGGATTTACGCGGATCAAACACGGATAGAGCAAAGCCATGCCGATTGTGCTTCTGCCTTATCCGTTTTGATCCGAGTTGATCCGTGTCAAAAAGCTCTTCACCCAGCGCCCGAAACATCCCGGGCGCGACCGGTCACGGCGAGAAGGCGTCGGCATCGAGGGCGAGCAGGGTGGAGGCACCGCCCGCGACAGCGGCGGCGTGGCCCAGCGTGCGTGGCAGCAGGCGGGCGAAATAGAAGCGCGCGGTCTCGCGCTTGCCGGCCTTGAGCCGTGCCGACTGTTCGGAGGCTTCGCTGGCGGCGACGCTGCGCGCCCACCAGTAGGCCAGCGCGACATAACCCGAATACATCAGGTAGTCGTAGGCGGCGGCGCCGATCTCGTCGGGATCGGCCGCCGCGCGCCGGCCGACCTGCTCGGTCAACTGCTGCCATTCGACGGCCTTGGCCCGCAGCGGACCAATAAACTCCGCGACCGCGGCATTGCCCTGGTGCTCGTTGCAGAACGTCTCGATCATGCCGAGCAATACCCGCAGGCCCGTGCCCTGCTGCTGCACGACCTTGCGGCCGAGCAGGTCCAGCGCCTGGATGCCAGTGGTGCCTTCGTACAGGGTGGTGATGCGGGCGTCGCGCGCGAGTTGCTCCATTCCGTGCTCGGCGATGTAGCCGTGGCCGCCGAAGCACTGCAGCGCGTGGTAGGTGCATTCCACGCTCCATTCGGTCAGGCAGGCCTTGACGATCGGCGTCATGAAACCCAGCAGCGCATCGGCCTGCTCGCGCTCGAGGGCATCCGGCGCATGGCGGGCGATGTCGACCAGCAGCGCGCCGTGGTAGCCCATCACCCGGCCGCCCTCGACCAGCGCCTTGCAGGTCAGCAGCATGCGGCGCACGTCGGGGTGGACGATGATCGGATCGGCCGGTTTGTCGGGGCACTTCGCACCCGACAGCGCTCGCATCTGCAGACGCTCGCGCGAGTACGTCAGCGCGTTCTGGTAGGCGCGGTCCGACAGCCCGAGCCCCTGCAGCCCGACTGCCAGCCGCGCTGTGTTCATCATGGTGAACATGCCCATCAGGCCCTTGTGCGGCTGGCCGACGAGGTAGCCCTGCGCACCGTCGAAATTCATCACGCAGGTGGCCGAGCCGTGGATGCCCATCTTGTGTTCGATGCTGCCGCAGCGGACCGCGTTGGCCGCGCCCAGCGAACCGTCCTGGCCGACCCGCACCTTCGGCACGATGAACAGCGAGATCCCCTTGCTGCCGGTCGGGGCGTCGGGCAGGCGCGCCAGCACCAGGTGCAGGATGTTGTCGGTGAAATCGTGCTCGCCCGCGGTGATGAAGATCTTGGTGCCGGTGACAGCATAGCTGCCGTCGGCCTGCGGTTCGGCGCGGGTCCTCAGCAGGCCCAGGTCGGTGCCGCAATGCGGTTCGGTCAGGCACATGGTGCCGGTCCAGCGGCCCTCGACCAGTGGCTTCAGGAACATCTCGCGCTGCCACGCATCGCCGTGTTGCTGCAGCGCCTCGGTCGCGCCGTGCGAGAGCAGCGGGAAGTTGCCCCAGGCCAGGTTGGCCGCATCGATCATTTCCTTGAGCGGCACCCCCGCAGCCAACGGCAGGCCTTGCCCGCCGAACTCGACCGGCGATGTCAGCCCGGCCCAGCCGCCTTCCACGTACTGCGCATACGCTTGCTTGAAGCCCGGTGGCGTGGTGACAGCGCCGGTGGCCTGGGCGTGGCTGCAACCGACCTGGTCGCCGATCGCATTGAGCGGCGCCAGCACCGTCTCGTTGAAGCGCGCGCCCTCCTGGAGCACCGCATCGAGCACGTCCCGCGTGGCCTCGGCGAACCCCAGGCGCTGGAACGTGGCCTCCGCCTGGAGCACGTCGAACAGGGCGAAGCGCATGTCGGTCAGCGGGGCTTTGTAGTGGCTCATGGGGCGCGTCAGCGAAGGGAACCGGAACAGGGGAGACGGAAAGCGAAACCGAAAACTGAAAACCTGCTCTACCGCAGCACGCCGGGTAACCCGGGGGTGGGGCTCAATGCACTGCGGCGTTCGATGTCGAAGTTACGCAAGCGGCTCTCTTCGGGCCTCGCGCCGATGCTGCCTTCCAGCGAGTAGGTCACGCTGCGGCCGGCAGCCAGCGCATCGGCAATGGCGAGCTTGCCCGCGAGATCCGGGGTGACCGTGAGATCGACCACGTCGGCCGACTCCGGCCCGATCGTCAGGGCGGGTTGCAGCTGCAGCGTGGCGACCGGGCCGCCGTCGAACTCGAGCGCAAGGTCCACCGACTCGAAACGCATCGGGATGCTGCTGAAATTCTCGATCCGCAGATCCACCGACCAGCTACCGTCGGCCTGCACGGTGAGCTGCTGGATGCGCGCGGACGGTTCGGAGACGCGGCGCACCGGACCGCTGGCGCAGGCGGCGAGCAATGCCAGACAGACGAGCGCGGCAGTTGCGTATGACGACCCACGTATCCAATGCGCCCGAACCCTCATGCTGCCGCTCCGCTGTCATGGAACGGCGAGGATACTACGGCGCATGGAACCCGCCCCACGAGAGCGCAGCGGATTTTCTAGGAGCGCCCCATGGGCGCGAGCATGCGGCGTCGTGACTTCCGGTCGCGGGCATGGCCCGCTCCTACAAGGGGGCTAGTCCAGCAGCCCGCGGCGCAGGGCGTAGCGCACCAGCTCGGCGGTGTTGCGCACGTCGAGCTTGGCGAGCACTCGGGTGCGGTGGTTCTCGGCGGTCTTGACGCTGATGTCGAGCCGGCGCGCGATCTCCTTGGTGGTCAGGCCCTCGACGATCAGGTGGAACACCTCGCGCTCGCGCGGGGTCAGCCGACCGTAGGGGTCCTCGACCACGCGTTCGGGGTGCTGCATCTGCTCGGCCAGTGCCTTCGACGCCTGCGGGCCGAAATAGCCGCGCCCGGCCTGCAGGCTGCGCACCGCGGCGAGCAGCTCGGATGCCGCGCTGTCCTTGACCAGGTAACCCGAGGCGCCGGCGCGCACCGCCTGCAGTACGTATTCGTCTTCCTGGTGCATGGTCAGCACCAGTACGCGCGTGCCGGGCAGCGATTCGCACAGGCGGCGCACGACCTCGATGCCGTTGAGGCCTGGCATGGAGATGTCGGTGACCACCACGTCGGGCCGGCTGGCGGCAGCCTTCTCCAGCGTCTCCAGACCATCGGCGGCTTGCGCCACCACCTGCACGTCGCCGTCGTGCTGCAGCAGGCCGACCAGGCTTTCACGGACCAGCGTGTGGTCGTCGGCGATCAGTACCCGGATCTGGTTCCCCATGCGCCTAACGTGAGCGTGGACTCAGCAGCCGTCAAGCGGCACCACCGCGCGGATGCGTGCGCCGTTGCCGGGCGAGGAGTGCAGTTCGAGCCGGCCGTCGTGCAGGCGCAGCCGCTCACGCATGCCGCCCAGTCCGCTGCCGCCGCTGCGCAGCGCCTGTGCCGGATCGCAGCCGCGGCCATCGTCGGCCACCTGCAACTGCAGCGATCCACCGCGCGCGACCAGGCGCAGCAGCACGTTGCTCGCGCCGGCGTGCTTGGCGACGTTGTTGAGCGCTTCCTGGGCGATGCGGAACAGCAGCGTGCGCAGGTCGCCGTCGAGCGGCGGCAGCGGTTCGATCTCCACCGCAATCGATAGCCCACTGGCGTCGCCCTGGCTGCGCGCCAGCCATTGCAGCGCCGGCTCCAGGCCAAGATCGTCGAGGATTGGAGGTCGCAGCAGCCGCGACATCTCGCGGGTGTCGTCGAGGGTGTCGCCGCACAGCGCGATGGCGGCGTCGAGCTGGTCGCGCAACGCGGCCTGCGCCGGTGTCAGGCCGGTCCCGATCTGGGTCAGGCGATGCTTCAGGGCGGTCAGGTTCTGGCCGATGCCGTCGTGCAGGTCGCGCGCCAGCCGCCGACGCTCGTCCTCCTGCACGCGCCAGACCGAGCGCGCCAGCCGCCGGAACTCGCGCTCGTTGGCTTCCAGCCGCCCGAGCAGCCGCTGGTACTGCTCGCGGATCGCGGGCAATGATGTATCGGCGGGCGCTGGCGCCTTGTCGGTCATTGCGGCGCGCTTGCACCTGCGGCCGCGGCGGCGGGGATGTCCTGGGCGCGGTCGAACTGCGGCCGCAGGGACTCTGGCAAGGCCTCGCGGAAGCGCGCCTGCGCCTCGCGCGCCAGCGAGTCGGCGCGTTGCGCGGCGGCCGCGTCACCTTGCGCGCGGCGGGCGCGCGCGCCGAGCCGATGCAGTTCCGCGGCGCGCTGGAAGTCGCCGTTGCGCAGTAGCGAGGAGGCCTCGCGATAGGCGCTCAGCGCGGCTGCGGCGTCATCGCGTGCCAGTGCGCGCTGCATCGCCAGTTCCAGCCAGCCCAGGCGCAGTGCGGCGTGGCCGAGCGAAGCGGTCGCGGTGTCGAGGGCGGCGAGGTCGCCGGCGCTGCCTGCCTGCGCCTGGCGCAGGGCGATCTGCAATTGCAGGTGGCGCACGCCGGAGGCGGCCGCCCATTGGCGCGCCTGCCGCAGCGCATCTGCCGCCTGCGTGGAGCGCCCGGCCCGCGCGGCCAGTTCGGCCTGCAGCAGCTGCGCGATCGCGCGCTGCTCGATCGCCGCCTGCGGCAGGATCGGCTGCAGGGCTTCGAGCACTTCGCGGGCTTCGGCATCCGCATGCGCCGCCAGGAACGCCCGCGCGCGCAGCAGCGAGGTGTCGACGATGCCACGCTGGTCCTCGCGCTGGCGGAATAGCGCCTCGGCGCGCTCGGCCTGCGCCAGCGTCGCGGCGACATCGCCCCGCAGCAGTTCCATCTCGGCCAGGTTGCGCCGGCTGACCGCCGCCTCCTCGGGCATCTGCTGCTGCTCGGCGCGCGCCAGTGACTGCTCCAGGCGGCGCCGGGCCTCGTCCCACTGCCCACGCGCGCTGGCCAGCAGGCCGAGGTTCTGCTCGGTGCGGATCTGCCCGGTCTGCGATCCGAGTTCCTGGTAGGCGTCGGCGGCCTGCTGCCAGTACACCTGCGCATCGTTGTAGGCACCCAGTTGGTAATGCGCGAAGCCGATGTTGTTGAGCGCCTGCGCGGCGTCGTGCGCATCGCCGGCCTGCCGCCAGATCTGCAGTGCGCGGCGGAATGCCTCCAGCGCGCCGGGGTAGTCGCCGCGCTCCTCGGCGAGCAGGCCGATCTCGTTCTCGATCGCGGCCAGTCCCTCGCGGTCGCCAAGTTCGGTGTACAGCACGCGCGCCTGCTCGAGATTCTCGGCGGCCTGGTCGAAACGCCCGGTCAGCGATTGCACGCTGGCCAGGTTGCGCAGGCTGGTCGCGACCCCGCGCCGGTTGCCGACCGCGCGCCGCAGCTCGACCGCTTTGCGGTACTGCTCGGCCGCGTCGGAGGTCTGGCCCAGGCGGCCGTAGCCGATGCCGAGCGCGTTGACTGTCTCGGCCTCGCCGAAGGTGCTGCGGCTGCGCTTGTACAGCACCAGCGCGCGCACGAGGTAGTCGTCCACAGCGCGCTGCGCGTCGCCGCTGAGCAGGGTGAACTTGCCGAGTTCGAACCACGCGCGTGGGTCGTTGGCATCTCGCTGGGTCAGGGTCTCCAGTCCCTGGACTGCGGCGGTGAAGTCGCCAGCGGCGCCCTGTGCCCGGGCCAGCTGCAGCTCGGCCAGGGTGTCGTCGGGCGTGGTCGCCAGCAACGCACGCCACTGCGCGGCCGCGGCGGACGGATCGCCATCGAGCAGGGCACGCTGGGCCGCAAAGCGGCGGCGCAGGCGAGCCGGCGCGTCGGCAGCGGCGCGTTGGCCGCGGTCGATGGCATCGAACGCGGTGTCCAGCTCGCCGATCGCCAGTGCAGTGTCGGCCTGGGTCAGCCATGCGTCGGCGTAGGCCGGGGCTGCGTCGGTGGCGGCGCGGAAACGCGCGAGCGCGGCGGCCAGCTCGCCGCGTTGCAGCAACAGCAGGCCGGCGCCGTAGGAGCCCAGCGCTTCGCTCGAAGCCGGAAGGCCGAGCTCGAGTGCGGCGTCCTCCAGACCAAGCGCACGTGCCGTCCCGGGCTGCCGGATCCACCCGGCCAGTGCCGCTGCCGGATCCGGCGCGGGCGGCCCATCGATGATCTGCGCCGGCGCGTCGGCAGCGTGCAGGCGGGCGTGGATGCGCCAGTCGCCGTTCTCCGACTGCAGCTGCGGCTGCAGCACGCGCTGCGCCGCGGCCACGCTGCGCAGGTTGGCGACATCGGGCCGGCCGGCGCCGGTCGGATCCAGTTGGCGCAGCGCTTGCTGGGTACGTTCGCGGTCGACCACGGCAAAGCCGGGCACCGCCGCCAGCGCACTGCGCAGGTGCTGGCCCAGCCCGGCCAGCTGCGGGGCCAATTCGGCGGAAGCGGGCGGGTCAGCATGTTCGATCGGCAGCACCAGCAGCCGTTGCAGCGGCGGCGATGCGGCGACGAGCGGCGCTGGGCCGCGTTGCAGCCACCAGCTGCCGATACCCACGGCCAGCACCAGCGTGGCGGCCAGGCCCCACCAGGCCCGGCGTGAGGGACGCAGGTCGCGCGGCACCTCGCGCTTGTCGATCGCGCTGACGACATCGCGCGCGTGCTGAAAGCGATGCGCCGGCTGCGGCCGCAGCAGCCGGTCGAGCAGCCGCGCGACCCATACCGGCACGTCCGGGCGGTGCCGGGTCACCGGTGGCGGTGTCTGCAGCATGCGCTGCGCCAGTACCTCGGTCATCGTGCCACCGGCGAACGGCGGCTTGCCGACCAGCATCTCGTAGAGGATCAGGCCGAGCGCGTACAGATCGCTGCGTGCGTCCACGCTGTCGCCGCGCGCCTGCTCCGGCGACAGGTAGTCGGGCGTACCGATCACGACGCCGGACTGGGTCAAGCCGCTGCTGGCGAGTGAACGGGCCACGCCGAAATCGCTGATGTAACCGTTGCCTTCCCCGTCCAGCAGCACATTGGCCGGCTTGAGGTCGCGGTGCACCACGCCCTTCGCGTGGGCGGCGGCCAGGCCCTCGGCGAGCTGGCGGGTCAGCTTCAGCGCGTCCTCGATCGCGAAGGCGCCCTCGCGATCGAGCCGATGATCCAGCGAGGTGCCGTCCACGAAGTCCATGCTGATCAGCCAGCGTGGCGGCGCAGGATCCATGGCGTGCTGCTGGTGGTCCGCGCGGCTCTGGCCGGCTTGGCTCTGGCCGGGCACGCTGTCGCTGTGCTGGATCAGGTCGTGGATGCGGACCACGTGCGGGCTGGACACCTGCCGCGCCAGCAGCAATTCGTCGCGAAAACGCTCGAAGGCGCCGGCGCGCTGCGCCAGCTCCGGTCGCAGCAGCTTCAGCGCGACCGGGATGCCAAGGGTGAGGTCGGTGGCGCGGTAGACCACGCCCATGCCGCCGATACCGAGCATCGACTCGATCCGGAAACGTCCGGCGAGCACGGCGCCGGGGGGGAGGTCGATCTGCGCGTAGAGGCCGGTTGCGGTGGCATCGCCGCGCGGCGGAGCCGGCCCAGCTGCGCCGGTCATTCGATCTCCCCGGTATGGGCGGCGACGATGCGTCGCCAGTCGCGCTCGTCCGCCAATTGCTGCTCGTCCGGTGGGGCATCGGCACGCTGCGCATCCAGCAGTTCGCTGGCGCGGCGCGCGGCGATCCAGACCGCGGCGTTCTCGGCGAATGCTTCCAGCAGCTCCAAGTCGAGCGTGCTGATCGCCGGGCCATCGCCCACGCGGTCGGCGTAGATAGCACCGAGTACGCGCTCGCCATCCAGCAGCGGCAGGCACACCAGCGAACTCAGGCCGGCCGAGACTACCGAATCGCGTGCCGCCAGCCAGGCCTCGCTGCGAACCTCGTTGGCGACCACCGGCGCACGCTGCCGCAACGCACGCCGCACTGCACCGACGCTGCCGGAAAAGGCGCGGGTGACCAGCGCGAGCGGCTCCAGCGACAGGCTGGCGCGCACGACCAGGCCTTCGCCCTGGTCGATCAATACGAAACCGCGTTCGCACTGGGTCAGCTCCAGCACCGCGCGCAGGCTGGCGTCGAGCAGATCGCCCAGCTTGGTCATCTGCTCGATGCGCATGGTGTGCGCGGTGGCCATGGCGCGACGGTCATCCCGATCGCGCGAGCTGGCTTCGGCCTCGGCTTCGCTGAGCGGGGTGAACTCGCAGTAGACATCGCCGAAGCGCAACCAGCACGCCTGCTGCAGCCTGGCGTCGCTGACCGCGATGCCGTCGACGTAGCTGCCGTTCTTGCTGCCGCAGTCGAGCAGCCGCCAGCCGCTGCCTTCGGCGTGCAACTCGGCGTGCCTGCGCGATACCGAAGGATGGTCCAGGACGAGCTGATCGACCCCGCGCAGAGCCGGTGTGGCGGCAGCGCCCAGCTCAATGAGAGAACCGCGGGAAGGCTCTTCGGAAAGGCCCCCAGGCTCGCCGTGATCGGCATCGCCACCACGCGCACGGCCGATGTGCAGCGTGCCATCGGGTTGGATCAACCGGATGGCCGCTGCACTATCGGGTGGATAGGCGATTAGTCGCGCCTGCATCCCCGCATCTTAGCGCGGCTGCGTTCGGGTGCGGTCACGTAGGCTGGTGGGGACACCCGCCGATGGCGTCGGCTTAGCGCCCGTAGTCGCGCAGGTAGGCGATGCTGAACTTGAGCGTGGCCGCGCCGGCCATGATTCCGCCGGCATGGTTGTGGGTCTCGCCAGAGGCGCTCCATTGCTGGCTCAGGCTCTCGCCGGCCTGTGCCGAAGCCTCTGCGCCGATGGTGTCGAGCGCGGCGATGGCGTTGGCGTAGTTGCCGCTGGCCACGGCGGCCTCGGCCGCATCGATCGAGTCGGAAAAAGCGGCTGCCTGCTCCGCCGGCAACTTAGCGACATGCGCACGCAGCCAGTCGAACTTCTGCGCGATCACCGTATCGGAAGCACGCACGTCGGCCAGCACCAGGAACTCGGAGAACCCGTCGGTGGTGCCGCGGGAGCGCACGCTGCCAGGTGCGATCTCGTCGGTGATGTCGCGGAATGGTCCGCCGAGCTGCGCCTTGAACAGGCGGTACGAGCTGCCGGCGGTGTAGGTCAGCGCGTGGGTGTGCACCTCGACCCGCACGGTGCGGTTGAAGCTCAGGCCGTCCGTCGCCGGCGGCTCGACCGTGATCAACAGCGGCAGGGCCGAGTCGAGCTGGGCCAGCTCGGGCAGGCGCGAGAGCAGGACGGGATCGCTGAGATCGACCAGTTGCGCGCTGGCGCCCAGGCTCGCCGGGCTCAGGCCGCTCGCATCGTCGAAGGTCAGGGTCACGTCGGCCAAAGAGAGGTTCGGCGCGCCGACGCGTAGCGTGGCCGTGTTGCCGCTGGCCTCGACCTGCACTGGCAGCGATTGGGCAGCGACACTGCCCGCGGCGAACAGCAGAACAGCGGCGACCAGCAGTTTCGACGTCAAAAGGAGCTTTTTCATCTTTCCTCCGGTGGCGACGCCGCGGCGCTCGACACGAGGCCGACGGAACGATCGCAAGGTTGCACAGCGCAGCCTAGCCAACCAGGCCTGCCGCGTCTGTAGGGGTTTCACTCATGGGTCACGTGCCAGTAAGGCGGACCCGATGTGACGCCCGCGTCACGATCGCGAGGCTGTGTGGGCTTCTGGGGGGTTTCCCCCATCCGGGGTGAAGGCATTCCCCGATGTGGAAGCGTGCCGCTTGCTGCGACAACAGTGAACACGCCCCAGTCCTGCGGCGCATTCACGGAGCCCCCATGCCCACGTCCCCATCATTCAGATCTTCCCGCACGCCTGCCTGCAGGTCCGCCGTCCACCGCAGGACGTTCCGCGTCTGCGCGCTCGCCGCCGGCCTGCTCGCCAGCGGAGTGGCCCTGGCCGACGCGCAGCTCGATCCGCAGCTGCTGTCGCGCATGAGCGCCGCATCGCCGACCGACGAGCTGCACGTGGTGGTCAGCTACGCCCAGTCCGAGCCAGTCAGCGCCGGCCAGGTGGCCGAGCTGAATGCGCTGGGCATCGACAAGGGCGTGGTGATGCGCACGCTGCCGATCGCCGGCGCCATCGCCACGCCGGACGAAATCCGGGCGTTGGCGGCGCGGGACGGCGTGGCGTCGATCTACTACAACGCGCCGCTGCGCTACTTCAACAAGGAGCAGCGCGAGATCTCCGGCGCCGCGCGCACCGTGGCCAACCCGGGCGACTTCAACCGCGCGATCCCGTTCAGCGGTGCCGGCGTGTCGGTGATGGTCAACGACTCGGGCATCGACGCCAGCCACGAAGACCTGAAGTTCGGCGAACACGTGGTGCAGAACGTGCTGGCGCCGCAGAACATCCTGGCCGAGATCGCCAACGACATCGCCGGCGCTAATATCGTGCCGATCACCTATCTGGAGGACCAGATCAACACCGACCTGGGCTCCGGCCACGGCACCCATTGCGCCGGCACCGTCGGCGGCACCGGCGAGCGATCCAACGGCCTGTACCGCGGCGTCGCGCCGGGCGCGGACCTGGTCGGGTATGGCTCCGGTGCGGTGCTGTTCATCCTCGATGCGGTGGGCGGGCTGGACTACGCCGCGACCAACCAGTTCAGTTTCGACAGTCCGATCCGCGTGACCAGCAATTCGTGGGGCACCTCGGGGTCATTCGACCCACTCAATCCGGTCAACATCGCCAGCTACGAGCTGTACAAGCGCGGCATCGTCAGCGTGTTCGCCGCCGGCAATTCCGGCCCGGGCGAGGACACCCACAACCCATACGCGCAGGCCCCTTGGGTGATTTCGGTCGGCGCCGGCGAGAAGGATGGCGTGCTGACCGGCTTCTCATCGCGCGGAAATCGCGGCGAAACCGGCAGCTTCACCATGCCGGACGGGCGCGAGTGGACCTACATCAACGAGCCGACCGTGGTCGCCACCGGTGTCGACATCGTCTCCACCCGCACCGTGACGGGCGCGCTGCCGCCGCTGTCGGCCGAGCAGGACGAAGCCAACCTGGATCCGGCGCACCTGCCGTTCTACACCCACTCCAGCGGCACCTCGATGGCGACGCCGCACGTGGCAGGCGTGGTCGCGCTGATGCTGGAGGCCAACCCCAACCTCAATGCCGCCCAGGTCAAGGACATCATCGAGCGCACCGCGACCAACATGACCGGCCGCCTGCCGTGGGAGGCCGGCGTCGGCCATCTCAACGCCTACGCGGCGGTGGCCGAAGCGGCCGACCTGCGCAGCGATTTCGGCGCGACGGTCAACGCATTGCGCGAGTTCAACGCCAACGCGGTGCTGGCACCGGGCGGGGACCCGGTACCGTTCTCGATCGACTTCGCACCGGTCGGCACGGTCGAGGAGCAGGCGTTCGAGGTCGGTCCGGAAGTTGCCTTCGTCAGCGCGCGCGCGCGCATCGGCGACAACACGCTGGCGCTGGTGCTGACCGACCCGGACGGGGTGCGCTACGGCTCGGCGATCTCGCTGCCGCTGCTCGGCAGCACCGTCACCACCGGCGCGCCGGGCAAGGCCGGCACCTGGCGGATCACCGTGCGCGGCATCGGCTCGGTATCGGGCACCGCGGTGGACCCGTTGGATGTCACCAACGGTTACGGACTGCCGGGCACGGTCGAGGGCGAGGTCGGCTTCATCAACAGCGGCGGCTACACCGGCATGAACGATGTCGCCGATCATCCGGCGCGCCAGGCGATCGAATACGCCGTGGCCAACCGTCTGGTCGATGGCCACTCCGACCGTCAGTTCCGTCCCGACGCCAAGCTCAAGCGCAGTGAACTCGCGCAGTATCTGGTGATGGGCGCCAGCGTCCGCCAGCACCTGCCGCTGGACCGGCAGCCGAGCTTCACCGACCTGGACACCGGCGATGCAGCGTATCCGTTTGCCGAATCGGCGGTCGCCACCGGCGGCGCGCTGCGCGACCTGAGCCAGTCGCAGGCTGGCGTGATGGGGCTGTCCAATGGTGCGTTCCGTCCCAACGACAGCGTCAGCCGGCTCAGCCTGGCCTATTCGCTGGTGCAGAGCCTGGCGCTGCAGGACGAGGCGCTGGCGTTCGACGGCGAACTCACCGCGTTCTACATGGGCCAGCGCATCCCGGTCGAGGATGCATCGTCGATCCCTGCCAGCCTGCGCGGCTACGTGCAGCTGGCGCTCGACCTGGGCCTGATCAACGCCCGTTTCGCGCTGACCCAGGGGCCGTTCGACCTGGAGCCGACGCTGCAGGCCTACTTCGACCCGGCCAAGAGCGTGACCCGCGCGGCATATGCGGTCGCCGCCGGCCGCTACATGACGCACTACCAGAGCGCGGAAGACTGACGGCAAGCAAGTCCCTGCTGTTTCATCCCTGTGGCCCGGGTTATCCCGGGCCTTTTTTGGTCCTGTTGGTTGTAGGAGCGGCTTCAGCCGCGATCCCGAGTTGTCGGGCGACCCAATTGGCGATCGCGGCTGAAGCCGCTCCTACAAAATCGAATGGCGATCCGCCGCCGCCTTTGCCGGCACATTCACCGCTTCTAGCTTCGGCTCCAGGTTCGTTGCCGTCGTGATGCCTGATGCCGTCCGCCAATGCCGAAAACCCGCAGATCCCGCTAGCCAAGCCGGTCGATCAGATCCCCGCCGGCACGGTGCGCACGCTGCGGCGCAAGGCGCGCGAGTGTCGCGCCTGTCCGCTGTGGCGCCATGGCTCTCAGACCGTGTTCGGGGTCGGTCCGGAGGATGCGCCGGTGATGCTGGTGGGTGAGCAGCCCGGGTTGCAGGAGGACCTCCAGGGCCTGCCGTTCGTCGGCCCTTCCGGCGGGCTGCTGGACCGCGCGCTGGAGGAAGCCGGCCTGCCGCGGTCGGCGCTGTATGTCACCAACACCGTCAAGCATTTCAAGTACGAGCTGCGTGGCGAGGCCAAACTGCACAAGCGCGCCAACGCCGCCGAGCAGGCCGCGTGCCGGATGTGGTTGGCCGCCGAGCTGCTGCGCGTGCATCCGCGCGTGGTGGTCGGCCTGGGTGCGATGGCCGCCCAGACGATGTTCGGCAACGCCTTCCGCATCACCCGCGAGCGCGGGCAGTGGCGCGAACTTGGGCAGGCCACCCGCGGCATCGCAAGCTGGCACCCCTCGGCGGTGCTGCGGATGCCGGAGAAGCGGCGCCGCGAGCAGGCGTATGGGGAACTCGTCAGAGACCTGCGTGCGGTGGCGGGGTTTGTAGAAGCGACGTAATTCGCGATTCGTACCTCCATGGAGCGCCAGATCGCGACTCACGTCGCTCCTGCACGAGCTGCTCAATGAAAATCCCGCGACCGCGTCTCCAGCGTCCCGAGCAGCGGCGTGAGGTTGTCCAGGCGCTTCGCAATCAGATGCATTACTCCGTGCTGGCACTCCAGCCGGCCCTCGACCGCCAGCAGGCGCGACTCCAGCAGCACCCGGCGCTGACGCTCGGCCAGATCGCGCCAGATCACCACGTTGGTCATGCCGTCCTCGTCCTCCAGGGTCAGGAAGATCACCCCGCTCGCGGTCTGCGGCTTCTGCCGCAGCGTCACGAGACCGGCCACGCGCACATGGCGGCCGTGCGGCAGCGCGGCCAGTTCGGCCGAGCGCCGGTAGCGGCGCGCGCTGAGCGCCTTGCGCAGGAACGACAACGGATGCCGGCCCAGCGTGGTGCCGGTCATCGCGTAGTCCGCGCGCATGTCCTCGTCCGCACTCGGCAGCGGCAGCACGATGTTTTCGGTCTCCTTCGCCGCCGGTGCAGTAGCAAATAGCGGCAGTTGCGGCTCGACGCCGGTGATCGCCCAGCGCGCGCGATGCCGGTGCCCGACCAGACCGCGCAAGGCGCCGGCATCGGCCAGCACCGACTGCGCGCGGCGATCCAGATCGGCGCGTGCGCACAGGCCGGCGACATCCTCGAACGGCCGCTGCGCGCGCGCGCGCTCGATACGCCGCGCGGCATCCTCGGGCAGGCCACGGATCAAACGCAGGCCGAGGCGGATGGCCGGTTGTGGACGCAGGGAATTCTCCCGTGCCGTTTCCTGTAGGAGCGGCTTCAGCCGCGATGGAGAGTCGGTTCGCATGCGCCGATTTCCGATTGTGGCTGAAGCCGCTCCTAAAGGATGTTGATCTTCTTCAAGACTGCAATCCCACCCGCTGTAACGCACATCCAGCGGCAAGGTACGAACGCCATGCCGGCGCGCATCCTGCAGCAACTGGTCGGGCGAATAGAACCCCATCGGCCACGAGTTGATAAGCGCACACGCGAACGCTGCCGGCTCGTGGCATTTCAACCACGAACTCGTATATGCGATCAACGCGAAGCTGGCCGCGTGCGACTCGGGAAATCCGTAGCTGCCGAAGCCCTTGATCTGCTCGAAGATGCGCTCGGCGTACTCGCGGCTGTAGCCGTTGCGTAGCATGCCGTCCAACAGCCTCTGGCGATGCGGCTCCAGCCCGCCGTGGCGCTTCCAGGCCGCCATCGAACGCCGCAACTGGTCGGCTTCGCCCGCGGTGAAGTCGGCCGCGACCATCGCGATCTGCATCACCTGTTCCTGGAACAGCGGGATGCCGAGGGTGCGCTGCAATACCGATTTGAGTTTGTCCGATGGATAGTGGACCGGCTCCAGCCCGTTCCGGCGCTGCAGGTAGGGATGCACCATGTCGCCCTGGATCGGTCCGGGCCGCACGATCGCGACCTGGATCACCAGGTCGTAGAAGGTTTTCGGCCGCATCCGCGGCAGCATCGCCATCTGCGCCCGCGACTCGATCTGGAATACGCCGACGGTGTCGGCGCGGCTGATCATCCCGTAGGTCTGCCGATCCTCGGCGGGGATATCGCCGAGCGACATGTCGCGACGGCCTGAATCGCGCAGCAGGTCCAGCGTCTTGCGTACCGCGGTCAGCATGCCCAGCGCGAGGCAGTCGACCTTGAGCAGGCCGAGCACGTCGAGGTCGTCCTTGTCCCACTGGATCACGGTACGGTCGTCCATCGCCGCGTTTTCCACCGGCACCAAGGTGTGCAGCGGATGCTCGGAGATCACGAATCCGCCGGGATGCTGCGAGAGATGACGCGGGAAACCGATCAGCTGCGCTGCCAGCGTGATCACCTGGCGCAGCAGTGGCGAGCCCGGATCGTAGCCGCGCTCGCGCAGGTGTTCGCCGATCAACGTATCGCCGCTCCAGCGGTCCAGCGTGCTGGACAACTCGCCGATCATGTCCTGCGGCAGACCCAGCGCGCGGCCGACATCGCGCACGGCGCCGCGCCCGCGATACACGGGCGCGACCGCGGTCAGTGCCGCGCGTTCGCGACCGTAGCGATTGAACACGTACTGCAGTACTTCCTCGCGGCGCTCGTGCTCGAAGTCGATGTCGATGTCAGGCGGCTCGTCGCGTTCCTTCGAGATGAACCGCTCAAACAGCATGTTCATGCGCACCGGGTCGATCTCGGTGACGCCAAGTACGTAGCAGATGACCGAATTGGCAGCCGAGCCGCGGCCTTGGCAGAGGATGTTCTGGGAGCGTGCAAAACGCACGATGTCATGCACGGTCAGGAAGTAGGACTCGTACCTCTTGTGGGCGACCAGGGCCAGCTCGTGCTCGATCAGCTCATGGGCTCTCTGCCCGATGCCCGCAGGCCAGCGCCAGCGTGCGCCTTGCTCGACCAACTGCCGCAGCCAACTGGCTGGATCGTGGCCGGCCGGCACCAGTTCGTGCGGGTACTCGTATTGCAGCTGGTCGAGCTTGAACGTGCAGCGCTCGGCGATGCGCACCGTTTCGGCGAGCAGGTCGGCGGGATAGATCGCGGCGAGCGCGCGGCGTGCGCGCAGGTGGCGCTCGCCGTTCGGGAACAGGCGATGGCCGGCCCGCGCGACCGTGGTCTTGTGGCGGATCGCTGTCATGGTGTCCTGCAAGGCGCGGCGCCCGCGCACGTGCATGTGCACGTCGCCGGCGGCGACCAGCGGCAGTTGCAGGCGCGCACCGATCCCGCGCAGTTGCGCGATGCGGGCTTCGTCGTCCGGCCCGCGGTGCAGCTCGACCGCCAGCCACGTGCGTTGCGGAAAAGCCGTCCTGGTCCACGTTGCTTCGGCTTCGTCGGGCATCAAGCCGGGAACCCACAGCGCGAGCAGCCCGTCCGTGCCGGCGAAGTCCTCGCGCAGCAGGCGGTACTGGCCTTTCGGCGCGCGCCGGCGCGCGCGCGTCAGCAGCTGGCACAGCGTGGTGTAACCGGGCCGGGTTTCGGCCAGCAGCACCAGCTTCGGCCCGTCGAAGATCTGCACCTCGCTGCCGACGATCAGCTTCAGGTCGAACTTTCGCGACGCTTCCAGCGCACGCACGATGCCGGCCAGTGACCCTTCATCGGTGATCGCGAGCGCGCTGTAGCCGAGTTGTTTTGCGCGCTCGAACAACTCCGGCGCGATCGAAGCCCCGCGTTGGAAACTGAAGGCCGACAGGCAGTGCAGCTCGGCGTAGACGGGCAGGTCACTCATGGCGATCCCGCGACCGCACGTAGGGTGGGCACGTTTTGTGTGCCCACCGGCACCGGCACCGGCGGTGGTGGGCACCAAAAGCGTGCCCACCCTACGGAAGCAGCGCTCATGCGAACCACCCATGCAGCATGAAACCGCCAGCCGCATCGGCACGATCGCCGGCCGGCCGGAACGCCCACGCGCGCTGACCGAGGCTGGTTTCGACCAGGTAATAATCGCGACGCACCTCAAGGTCCCACCAGCCGGTCTCGATGCGCTCCGGCCCGGTTAGCACGCGCAGGCGGTGGTCGCGCAGCGGCACCGGTTTTGGCAGCAGCCAGCCGGGGCGGGGCAGGGGCGGCGGTTGGACCGGATGACGCGATTCACTGGCGGTCTGCCAGGCACGTTCGGGCCGATGGTCGGCACGCACCGCCAGGCCGTGCACCGCGTCGTCGCCGAGCCGCGCGCGCAGGCGCTCACGTAATTGCTCCCATGGCACCGCTTGCTGCGGGCGCGCGTCGAACAGGTCGCGACCGGCCGGCACGAACGCCGGCAACTCGTGCGCGATCAGTTGCACCCCGCGCACCGGCGCCGGCACGCGCGCCTGTTCGAGTCGGCCGCGGGCGAGTTCGAACAACATCGAAGGATCGCGCTCGGGCGCGAGCAGGCCGATCGTGACTTCGGTATCGGCGCAGCGCTCGTGCTCCAGCACCAGCGTGAAGCGCTGCACGCCGCCATCGCGGCCGGCCAGGAACGCGGCCAGATCGCCGGTCAGGCGCCGCAGCGGGAACAGCAGCGCCTGGCTGGATTCGACATCGAAATTGAGCTCGATGCGCGACTGGAACGAATCGGGCGGCTGGTAATACTGCAGCGGCGTCGACAGCTCGCCACGCAGCCGGTCTAGATGTTTGAGCGCCTCCACGCCCACGCGCCTGGTCAGCGCCGCGCGCGGCAATGCGAATACCTGGCGCAACTTGCGCAGCCCCATGCGGCGCAGGCTTGTCGCGACCTCCGGCGCCAGCCCGCTGCGTTCGACCGGCAGATGGCCGAGCGCATGCTGCATCGGGGCCGGGTCGGTGACCGCCAGCCCATCGTGCGCATTGGCCAGCACCCGCGCCGCGTAGGGATTGGGCGCCAACACGATGCGATGGCGGAAGCCGAGCTCGGCAAGTTCGGCGCGCAGTTGCGCTTCCAGCCGCGGCCATGGCCCGAACAGCTTGAAACTCGCGCCGACCTCCAGCACCAGCGTCGACGGCATCGTGCGGCTGACCAGCGAGCTGTAGCGATACGCCCAGGCGGCGAGGAAGTCGTGCCAGCGTTCGACCTCGGCCGGGTCGTATTCGACCGCCGCAAACCGGCTGCACAGCGCCTGCGCCGCACCCAGCGACTGGCCCGCACGCAAGCCGGCGGCCTTGGCCGCGGCGGTGACCGCGCGCAGCACGCGCCGCTGCGCCGGTCCGGTCACCAGCGCCAATGGCGCGTCGGGATCGGGGTGGCGACGCAACGCGCCATCGAGCGCGAGTTGTGGCAACAGGATGCAGGCCCAGAGCATCGCGGTCGGCCTCAGGGCCCAAGCAGGGAGGGGGCGAACGCAATGGGCCGCGATGGCGGATTGCCGCCGCGACACTTGAGCACGCGCAACTGCGCCGGCTCGGCATCGATCGCGATGCGCAGCGCCGCCGGCGACGGATTGGCCGCGGCCTTCAACGGCCGCAGCGCGAAGCCCAGGCATTGCCCGGTTTCCGCGGCGACCTGCAGCCGCCGCAGGCTGCGGTCGTTGGCCTGTTGCGGCCAGCACAGCACCGCCCCGCACACCGCCGAACGCAGGCATTGCTCGGCCGCCCACAAGGCATCACGCGCGTCGGCTCGCACGACCTGCAGGCGATCCATGCGCAGCCCCGCCTGCGCCCAGGCCGCGGCATACGGCAGGTACGGCGGCGCGATCAGCGCGACCACGCCGTCGGCTTGCGACAACCGCGCCAGCGTCGGCCACAGCAACCGCAACTCGCCCACGCCATCGGCCGGCAACAACAACTCGGTCAACGCCGCCTCCGGCCAGCCGCCGCTGGGCAGCGCCGCATCCAGTGCCGCAAGCCCGGTCGACTGCTTCGAAGGCGCACGCGCAGCCGGCTGCCCACGCCAGATCCGGCGTGCATCGAGCAGGCTGTCGAGGGCGACGACATTTCCCATCAGCCGGGCCTTCCCGTCGTGCCGATCCACGCCATGGCAGGGCCGAGGCGGCGGGCTGGAGCAGGTCCGTCCCCCCGGAACGGGAGGCAGGCACGACGGGCACGTTGCGGGAACATGTTGGTAATTTTACTAACGAATTCGCCGCATAAAATTGAGCCATCACTATCAACGGCTTGGCGGAGGAAGTTCATGCAGGTCGGGAGCCGGAGGCGGTCACCGCACTTTGGCGGGCCCGCGTCTCATGCATAGCGACCAGGCCGCCAGTGCAACGTAGGTTTGGACTGCCAAGCCCAGCGCTATGGCACTATCGACGCGACCGACAGAAGCTGGACTTTTGTCAGCCCAGCCTACGGTTCTAAGGGGTTGCTGGGCAGCATTGAGTTCAATGGCGCATACGAAAAACCCCGCAAAGACTGGAGCTTTGCGGGGCTTGCGTTTGATCATGGTGGCCGGGGAGGGAATCGAACCCCCGACACGGGGATTTTCAATCCCCTGCTCTACCAACTGAGCTACCCGGCCACGACACGGCGAGGCCGTGCGAGGAGCGGGATGATACGGGCGGGGCCCGGAACTGGCAAGCCGCATGCGCGCTGAATGAGGCAGGATTGCGGTCACCTGGCGCAGGCGTGCGTGAGTGCAAGATGCAGGCGATCCATCGTGCCCCTGGCCGGGGCAAGGAGTTCCCAATGAGAATCCCGGTACCTACGCTGCTTCTGACCATCGCGATGTCGCTTGGGCTGGCGGCCTGCGCCAACGGGCCGGATTTGCGCGATGCGCAGCGGCTTGCGCTTTACGAGGCCAACGCCGGCGCGCCGGTGGAGAGCTTCCACTATTTCGGCGGGATCAACGGCTGGACGCCTCTGGGCGATAGTGCGCTGGCGGTGTGGACGCGGCCCAACCAAGGCTACCTGCTGGACCTGCTCGGCAGTTGCCCGGACCTGGAGTACGCGCGCGCGATTTCGGTGAGCAACCAATTCGGCCGCGTACACGCGCGTTTCGACAGCGTCGATGTGCTTGATCGCGATTCGTTCGGCATCCCGTGCCGGATCGAGCAGATCCGCCCGATCGATGCGGCGGCGCTGAAGCAGGCCGAGCGTGAGATGCGCGAGTCGGTGGAGATGGCCGAGCGGACTCAGGACGCCGGCGGCGGCACGTAACCGGCGGGCTTTTCGGCGTCGCCGCCGAACAGGAACTTTTGCATCTCGGCTTCCAGGAACTTGCGGTGTTCGGGGTTCATCGGCGACAGCCGATTCTCGTTGATCAGCATGGTCTGGTGGGCGAGCCACGCGGCCCAGGCCTGCTTGCCGATGCCGGCGAACACGCGCTTGCCGAGCTCGCCCGGCCAGGGCACGAAATCGAGGCCTTCGGTCTGGCGGTTCTCGTATTGGCAATGGACGGTGCGCGGCATCGGTGTGGCCTTTGGTCAGGGGCGGCGGTGGCGATCAGCTTGGGGTCAACTGTTCGATCAATTTGCGGATGGGCGCCGGGATGCCCAGGCTCGCGAGCTGGTCGCGGGCCACCCAGCGCAGATCGTCATTGTCGCGCACGTGCTCGCGCAGGGCGATGCCGCGCCAATGCAGCGGCTGCAGCTGGAGCTTGTAGTGGCTGAAGGCGTGGGCGATCGGCGGTAGCGACCGGCCGGCATCGAAATCGGCGGCGGACTGCGCTTCGAACCAGCTTCTTGCGCCCTCCAGGTCGTCGGCTTGCGGCAGCGTCCACAACGAAGCCCAGATACCGGCTGGGGGGCGGCGCTGCAGCAGCACGCGGCCGCCGGCATCCTCCAGCCACAGCACTTGCGCATGGCGTTGCGGGATCGTCTTGCCGGGCTTGGGTGTGGGCAGTCCGGCGATGCGACCTTCGATGCGCGCGATGCATTCGTCCTGCAGCGGGCACAGCACGCAGGCCGGGTCGGCGCGTGTGCACAGCGTCGCGCCCAGGTCCATCTGCGCCTGGGTGTAATCGGCCATGCGCGTGGGCGGCAGGTGCGGACTCTGCACGTGGGCCTCGGCGAGTGCCCAGAGCTGTTTTTCCACCGCCGGCAGTCCCGGCCAGCCTTCGATGCCGTGGTAGCGCGCGAGCACCCGCTTGACGTTGCCGTCGAGGATCGCGAAGCGCTCGCCCCAGGCCTGCGACAGGATCGCCGCGGCGGTGCTGCGGCCGATGCCGGGCAGGGCGACCAGCGCATCGGGATCGCGCGGCAGCTCACTGCCGTGCAGCTCCAGGCAGCGCTTGGCCGCGGCGTGCAGGTTTCGGGCGCGGGCGTAGTAGCCCAGGCCGGACCACAGCGCGAGCACGTCATCGAGCGGCGCGGCGGCGAGGGCCTGCAGCGTCGGCAGCGCCGCAACGAAGCGCTCGAAGTAGGGAGCGGCGGTCCTGACCTGGGTCTGCTGCAGCATGATTTCCGACAGCCATACGCGGTAGGGCGTCCGCGGGTGCTGCCAGGGCAGGTCGTGGCGGCCGCTGGTGTCGAACCAGCTGAGCAGGTGCGGGGCGAAGCTGTTGGTGGGGCTGGCGGTGTCCGGCATCATTGGGCCACCGGCCGCAAGCAAGAGCAAATCCTCCCCGGCCCTCCTTTTTCAAAGGAGGGAGTTTCAGCGCCGGTCGACCACTGTAGGAGCGGCTTCAGCCGCGAGCTTTTGGTTCGGTCGCGAAAGAGCCTTTTCCATTGTAGGAGCGACGTGAGTCGCGACCGGCCGATCGCGGCGAAGTACAGGTCGCGACTCACGTCGCTCCTGCGAAAAGCGGAAGCTTGGGTGCGGATGCATGAAGCGGCGCGGGAGGTCATGGCGCGGCAGGGCCGTCGTCGAACTCGACCTCCACGCCTTCCAGCACCGCGCCGGCGATCTCCAGCCGCGGCGTGCTCAACGTGCCGTCCAGCGGTGGCAGCGGCGTGCCCATGGTCGCGTCCATCCATTCGAGCACCTCGGGCAGGTGGAAGCGGCCGTCGAAGCGGGTGGCCTCGCGTTGCAGGTGCAGGGAGGTGGTGCCCGACAGATCGCTGTCGCCCCGGTAGCCCAGCTCGAACGGCAAGGGTGCGGCGGACTGTCCGAGTGGTGGCGGCAGGGTCGGCCACGCCTCGGGCCAGCGGGCGAGGGTGCCGCCCAGCTGCAGGGTCATCGCATCGGCGAGCGCGAAGCGGCCGCGGGCGTCCAGCCGTGGCACCAGCCCTTGCCCGCGCAGGTCCAGCGCCAGCGGCTCCAGCGCCAGTCGGCCGCCGCGGTAGCCGAGGTCGCCGGCCAGGCCGAAGGCGAACGGCAGCTCGACTTCGCCGCCGACATACCGCGCCCGCGCGCCGAACTCGAAGCGCTCCAGCCTGAAACCCGCTTCGCTGCGGTACACGCGCCCGGACAATCGGGCCTGCATCGGCAAGCGCCAGCCCGGCGTCTCCACCGTCAGCGCGCCGACCGCGCCGACCGCGCCGAGACCCGCGGCGTTCGCGGGTGCCGTTAGCGCGGCATGCAGGTCGAACGGCACGCGGATGTGGCCCTCGTCCCCGCGCACGTACCGCCCGGCGAGATGCGCAGCGACCGGGCGTTGCGGATGCAGCGAAGGCAGCTGCAGGTCCAGGGCCTCGATCGACCAGCCCGGGCCAATGACCCGGCCGCGCAGCACCTGCAGGCCGTCGGTCAGGGTCGGCACGCGCGCCTCCGAGGGTGGGCGCGTGGCCTGCCATGCCTGTAGCGCGGGCAGGTCGAGCTGCGGCGCGTCGAGTTCGATCCGGGTGATAGTCAGGTCGGCGCCGCGTGCGCGGATGGTCGACCACGGCAGCGACAGGTAGGCGCGTTGAGCGGTGAGCAGCGGCTTTGTAGCACCGGGCTGGCGCACGACCAGGTCGCGCACCACCAGCATCGGGGCGCCGCGCAGCCGGTATTGACTGGTGCCGCTGGCGGTGATTTCCAGGCCGAGCGCCTGGCCGAGCTGATCGAGCGTGAGGCGGGCGACCTGGTCCGGCCGCGATACCCAGCGCAGCGACAGCAGCACGGCAAGCGCCAGCACCAGCAATGCGATCAATACGTTGCGCCTGCGATTCGATCGCGGTCGCTGGGCCTGTTGCGGTTCGGTCATCCGGGCAGGCTACCGCTTGGAATCGTCACGCGTGCGCGCCGCATCGCGACTCACGCGGGCAAGCATTTCAAAGCGGCGCTCATGCGCTCAGGGTCTCCGGCAGCAGCGCATCGACGAAGGCTTCGGCGTCGAACACGCGCAGGTCTTCCGGGCGCTCGCCGATGCCGGCATAGCGAATCGGGATGCCGAACTCGCGCGCCAGCGCGAACACCACGCCGCCCTTGGCGGTGCCGTCCAGCTTGGTCACCACCAGCCCGGTCACGCCGACCGCGGCATGGAACTGGCGCAACTGCGACAGCGCGTTCTGCCCGGTGGTGCCGTCGATCACCATCAGCACCTCGTGCGGGGCGGCGGGGTCGAGCTTGGCCAGCACGCGCTTGATCTTGCCCAGTTCGGCCATCAGCCCGACCTGGGTGTGCAGGCGCCCGGCGGTGTCGGCGATCAATACCTGGGTGCCACGCGCCTTGGCCGCCTGCAGCGCATCGAACGCGACCGAGGCCGCATCGCCGCCCTTGCCTTGCGTGTTCTGCCCCTGCGCCACCACCGGCACGTCGTTGCGATCGCCCCAGGCCTGCAGCTGCGCGACCGCGGCGGCCCGGAAGGTGTCGCCGGCGGCGAGCATCAGCGTGCGGTTCTCGTCCTTGAAGCGCCGCGCGAGCTTGCCGATGGTGGTGGTCTTGCCGACCCCGTTGACGCCGATGGTCAACAGCACGAAGGGTTTTGCGGTGGCGTCGATCTGCAGCGGCACCGCGACCGGCCTGAGCAGCGCCAGCAGCTGGTCGCGCAAAGCCCGCAGCAGCGCGTTGGCATCGGCGAATTCGCGCGATTTCATGCGTTTGCGCAGGCTCTCGACCAGTTCGGTGGTCGCCGCGACGCCGACATCGGCGGTGATCAGCGCAATTTCGACCTGGTCGAGCAGGTCGTCGTCGAGCTTGGGATTGCCATAGAACAGGCCGCCGAAGCTGCGGGCGAAGGCACTGGTCCGCATGCGTTCGCGCCAGCCGGGCTTGCCGGGCGTGGCGGCGGGCGGGGCGGCAGGTTCGGTGGTCGTGGGTTCGGGTGCCGGGGGCGGCGGCTCCGCGGGTGCGGCGGGTTCGGCCGGGGCTGCCTCCGGTTCGGCGGGCGGTGGCGGCGCCGGGGCGACGGGGGGCGGTGGCATCGCCACGGGCGGTGCGGGCGGCTGTGGAGGTGCGGCAACCGGTTGGGTCTCCAGCGCGGCGGCGATCACCTCGGCCGGGACCGGCTCCCGCGCGGTGGACTCGTCGGCCGCGCGGTGCGCCTGCTCCTCGCGCGGCGGCGCCATGGGTTCGGTTTGTTCCGGCTTCCGCTCTGGCTCCGGCGTCGGCGCCGGCGGCTCGTCGCGGCGCGCGGTCGGGAACGCCGCGGCCAGCTCCTCGATGTTGTAGCGCGAGGTGGGTTTTTCGGGCTTCTTTTTGCGGAAAAAACTGGCCATCGAGGGGGTGTCTGTGATCGCGGGAGGGGGATGCGCGAGAATGCACACATGCTAGCACCGGCCCTCCCGAGCCTCCGATGAAAAAGCCCGCGTCAAGCCGCTCGCCAGGGCGCGTCGTCGCACCCGCTGGCAGCGGCCGCATACGCCTGATCGGTGGCCGCTGGCGCGGTACCCGGCTGGACGTGCCGGCTGCGCCCGGCCTGCGGCCCACCGCCGACCGCGTGCGCGAGACCTTGTTCAACTGGCTGATGCCGATGCTGCCGGGCGCGCGCGTGCTGGACCTGTTCGCCGGCAGTGGAGCGCTGGGGCTGGAGGCGCTTTCTCGCGGGGCCGCGAGCGCGGTGCTGCTCGAACGCGATCGCACCCTGGCGACGGCCTTGCGCGCGCTGGCTGCGCGGCTTCCCGGCGGCGAGGCGGCCCACATCGTCCAGGCCGATGCGCTGGCGTGGCTGCCCTCGCAGCCCGATGCCGGGTTCGACCTCGCGTTCCTCGACCCGCCGTTCGCCGATGGCCTGTGGAATGCGGCGCTGGCGGGGGTGCTGCCTAAACTCGCACGCGAGGCCTGGTTGTACATCGAGGCGCCGCCCGAGCTGGTGCCGGTACTGCCGGCCGATTGGACGCTGCACCGGGAGGGGCGCACCCGCCAGGTGCGCTATGCCCTCTATCGGCGATGCCGCGGCCCCGCTGATACACTGGCGCCGCATGCTTCTGGCGGGTGATGCCACCGCCGCGGGCAGCCGTCCCGGCCTGGGCTTCGTCCAGAAACCGCATCCTGAAGCTTCCGCGTCGGAATCCATCCATCCGCCAGCGAGCGAATGACTCCCGAATGACCGTGGCCCGTTCCCGCATCGCCGTTTATCCCGGCACCTTCGACCCGATCACCAACGGCCATATCGACCTGGTCGATCGCGCCGCACCGCTGTTCGAGCGGCTGATCATCGGGGTGGCGGAAAGCCCCGGTAAAAGCCCGGCGCTGCCGCTGGACGTGCGGGTCGAACTGGCCCGCAGCGCCGTCGCGCACCACCCGCACGTGGAGGTGCGCGGGTTCGATCGGCTGCTCGCGCATTTTGTCGCCGAGCTCGGTGCCGGGGTGCTGTTGCGCGGCCTGCGCGCGGTGTCGGATTTCGAGTACGAATTCCAGCTGGCCAGCATGAACCGTCACCTGATTCCGGAGGTCGAGACCCTGTTCCTGACCCCGGCCGAGCAATACGGCTTCATCTCTTCCTCGCTGGTGCGCGAGATCGCCCGCCTGGGCGGCGATATTTCCGGTTTCGTGCCGCCGGCGGTGACCGAGGCATTGCAGGCACAATGGCAACGCACCCGCGCATGACACCCACCGCACCCGCACATGAATGACACCACCAAGGGGAAACCGATGAAGACCACCACCCGCATGCTGCTGATCGCCTGCCTCTCGCTGCCCGTGCTGGCCGCGTGCCAGAACGGTGCCGACGAGGACAACGTCGAAGTCGTGCAGGCGCCGATGGCCGCACCGACCGGCACCGACCAGGACCAATGGAACGCCTACCTGACCGATGTGGTCACCCGCAACATCGGCGAGTCCAGCAGCACCTACGTCTACACGCTGCCGCCGGTGGACTCGGAAGGGTTCGAGGGCGCGTACGGCCGCCAGCTCGACAAGGCCCGTACCGATGTCAGCCGCGGCGTGAACGCCGGCACGCTGCTGGCGTTCGGCTCGTCCTCCTCGCAGCACAGTGCCGACCTCACCGTGTCCGCGTTCGAGCAGGCCACCCCGGGCACCCTCGAAGGCGTCCGCGTGCTGTTTATCGGTGCGGCGAACGACAGCGAGCGCGTGCAGACGGCGGTCGAGCCCTCGGGCGCGGAGTACGTGTTCATCGAAGCCAAATGACGCACCGGCCCCCGCCCGCGCTCGCGCGCGGGCGGCTTTGCCGATGCGTCATCCCGTGCATGCGGGAATCCGGCGAGTTTTGCCGATGCGTCATCCGGCGCAGAATGCCCGTTTTCCGCTTTTTTGCATGAGAAGCCCACAGGCTCGGCGCCCATCGCGCGCAACGACAGGAAAGAAACCGGCGGCTTCCACCGCCCAGTCGAATGTCCCTCAAGATCAACGAACTCTGCGTCAACTGTGACGTCTGCGAGCCGGCCTGTCCCAACCAGGCGATCACGCAGGGCGAGACGATCTACGTGATCGACCCGGCCCGATGCACCGAATGCGTCGGCCATTTCGACGAGCCGCAATGCGTGGTGGTGTGCCCGGTCGAGTGCATCGACCCCGATGCAGCCCATCCCGAGTCCCACGAAGCACTGCTGGCCAAACTGGCGCGGCTGCAACAGGAGTCCACGTGAAAACATCCTGCGTAGAGCGGAGCCTGCTCCGCTGCAGCCGACTGGCAAGCCGGGCAGGCTCGGTTCTGCGGAATGGCTCCGGCCTGCTGCTGCTCGTCCTGCTGTTGTGCGCCAATAGCGCAAGCGCAAGCGCAGCCGAAGCCACCCCGACATTGGTGGCGGCGAAGCAACCACCCGGTACCGCGATCGCCAGCGCCCATGCACTGGCGACGGAGGCTGGCTTCGAAACCATCCGCGCCGGCGGCAATGCCTTCGACGCGGCGGTCGCGGTGTCGGCGGCGTTGTCGGTGGTCGAGCCGATCAGCTCCGGGCTCGGTGGCGGCGGGTTTTTCCTGCTGCATGACGCGCGCAACCAGCGCGACGTATTCGTCGACGCACGCGAGACCGCACCGATCGCGGCAACCCCCGAGGCGTATCTGGACGAGGACGGCGAACTCGACCGTGACCTGGCTACCAACGGCCCGTGGGCGGCCGGCATCCCCGGATTGCCCGCGGGCCTGGACCACATTGCGTCGCGCTATGGCCGGTTGCCGCTCGAGACTTCGCTGGCACCGGCCATCCGGCTCGCGCGTGAGGGTTTCCCGGTCTACGCGCGCCTGGAGCGGGGCTACGCCCGGCGCCGCGAGGTGATGGAGCGCTACCCGGGCACCCGCGCGGTGTTCCTGGCCGACGGCGATCCACCCACCGAAGGCGAGATCCTGCGCCAGCCCGACCTGGCTCGCACCCTGGAGCGGCTGGCCGAGCACGGTGCCGATGGCTTCTACCGCGGCGAAGTCGCGGAAAAGCTGCGCGCCGGCGTGGCCGCCGAGGGCGGACGCTGGACCGCCGAGGAGCTGGCTGCCTATCGCGTGCGCGAACGCGAGCCGCTGCGGTTCGGCTACCACGACTGGGAAATCGTGACCGCGCCGCCGCCGTCCTCCGGCGGGGTGGCGCTGGCGCAGATGCTGCAGATCCTGGAAGCGTGGGACCTGTCGACGCTGGATGCCGCCTCGCGCATCCACCTGACCGTCGAGGCGATGCGCCGCGCGTTCCGCGACCGGACGTTCTACCTGGGTGATCCGGACTTTGTCGAGGTACCGGTCGAGCTGCTGACCCACCCGGCCTACGCGGCCGGGCTGCGCGCCACGATTCATCCCGAGCGGGCAACGCCAAGCCAATTGTTATCCGGCGAGCCGACCCCGCTGGAGGACGAGCACACCACCCATTTCTCGATCATCGACAGCGAAGGCAACCGCGCCTCGGTCACCCAGACGGTCAACCTGACCTTCGGCTCGGGCCTGGTCCCGCCCGGTACCGGCGTGCTGCTCAACAACGAGATGGACGACTTTGCGCTCAAGCCCGGCACGCCCAACGCGTTCGGTGTCATGGGTTATGCGGCCAACGCGCCGGAGCCTGGCAAGCGCATGCTCAGCTCGATGACGCCGACCTTCATGGTGTCCGATGACCGCGTCGCGGTGCTCGGCACGCCGGGTGGCAGCCGCATCATCACGATGGTGCTGCTTGGGATCCTCGGCTTTGATGAGGACCTCGATCCGCAACAGGTCGCCGCGTTGCCGCGCTTTCACCACCAGTGGATGCCCGATGCGATCTCGGCCGAGTCCAATGCGATCGACGCCGATGTCGCGGCCAAGCTGGAAACAATGGGACACACCGTCAAGCGGCCACCGGACACGGTCAGCGGCAGCGGCTCCAGCCACACCTGGGGCAACCTGCAGACGGTGCAGTGGGACCGGGTCGGGAACACGCTGAGCGGGGCATCCGACCCGCGCAGCCCGGTGGGTGAGGCCGATGTGGAGCTGTCGGCGGATCGATAACGCTGACGGTAGGGCAACAGCAAATCCTCCCCAGCCCGCCCGGCCCCCAGGCACAGCCTGCGGGCGTTCATCGGCGCGCGAACCTGTGGTTCGCAAACGCGCCGCTTCACCCTTTTCCAAAGGAGGGAGCCAAGCAACAACAAATCCCTCTGAACGGCTTGAACCTCCCCCTTTGAAAAAGGGGGTTGAGGGGGATTTGCTGTTGTCCCTGCCTCTGCTTCGCCCTGCTTTGTCCGCAGCTTTCATTGCCCCCGGCGATGCCCGATCATGGCAGCGACGGCGCCTGCCGCCGACAGATGGAGTCGACGATGAAACTCTGGTCGCTGATCGGTAACAGCCAGAAGCTCGACGGCGGCGCCATGTTCGGCAACGCCCCGCGCGCGATGTGGAGCAAGTGGTCGCCGCCCGACGAGCACAACCGTATCGAGCTGGCCTGCCGTGCGCTGCTCGCCAGTCCGCTCAACGGCAAGACCGTGCTGTTCGAGACCGGCATCGGCGCGTTCTTCGAGCCCAGGTTGCGCGAACGCTACGGCGTGGTCGAGGACCGCCACGTGCTGCTCGACTCGCTGGCCGCAGCGGGCTTCGCCCCCGGGGACATCGACGTGGTCGTGCTCTCGCACCTGCATTTCGACCATGCCGGCGGATTGCTCGCGCCTTGGGCCGAGGGTGAGCCGCCGCGGTTGCTGTTTTCCAACGCGAGCTTTGTGGTCGGCCGGGAGCACTGGCAGCGCGCGACCGGCCCCCACCCGCGCGACCGCGCCAGCTTCATCCCGGAACTGCCGGGGCTGCTCGAATCCAGCGGGCGGCTCGAACTGGTCGATGGCGCGCATTCGCAGGCGCTCGGTGACAGCGTGCGTTTCCATTACAGCCACGGCCATACGCCGGGCCTGATGCTGGCCGAGATTGCCGGTCCGGAGCGGGTCGGCAATCAGTCGCACGGCGGGGTGGTGTTCTGCGCCGACCTGATCCCGGGCCGGCCCTGGGTGCACGTGCCGATCACGATGGGGTACGACCGCAATGCCGAGCTGCTGATCGACGAGAAGAAGGCATTCCTGGCCGACAAGCTCGCACGCAAGGTGCACCTGTTCTTCACCCACGATCCCGGCTGCGCACTGGCGCAGGTGACGCAGGACGAGAAAGGCCGCTTCGGCACCACCCATGAGGTTGCCGAGCTGCACGCAAGAGCCTTGCTTGCGTGAGCAGAACCGGTGCCGCGCTGGCGCTGTGGTGGTTGCTGGCGGTCCCGGCGTGGGCGCAGGAGCCGGCCGCGGTCGCATCGCCCCGATTGCAGGCGCTGCCGCAGGGCGAGCCGGACCCCGGGCCGCCGCTGCGCGATCCCGATTTTGGCGTGCGCACGCGCGCGTTCGGCCTGGACCGCCAGGTCGAGATGTACCAGTGGCGCGTCACCGGGGAGGGTTACCGGCGGGTGTGGAACGGGGCCAGGATCGATTCGAGCGGCTTCGCCCCCGGCCACGACAACCCGGCATTGCCCATCGGCGGCCAACGCTGGTGGTCGCAGGACGCGACGCTCGACGGCCGGCCGATCGACCAGCGGGTGCTGCGGGCGACCGGCGAGTGGCATCCGTTCCGGCCGAGCTTTTCAAGGCTGCCGCTCAACATGGCCGCGACTTTCCAGCCCGAAGGCGACGGGCTTGGCAGCGCCGAGAACCCGCTGGATCCGCAGGTGGGTGACCTGCGGATCACCTGGCGCGAGCTGAGGCTGCCGCCGTTGCCCGGCCGAGTCGAACTGCGCGACGGCGCCTGGCACCTGTCGCCCCGGACCGCGGCCGCGGCACTGAACGCGGCGCCGCTGCCGCCGGTGGCCGATCGGCCCGAGGACGAATGGGCGTGGGTGCACTGGTGGCCCTGGCTGCTGGGAGGCACGGCGGCGCTGGTGGTTGTGATTGCGATACGACGGCGGCGGGGTGGTTCATAAGCCGACACGGCCACTGCTCGCTGCCTCGCGCAGCCTCGTAGGGTGGGCACGCTCCTGTGCCCGCCCTACGGCCGCCGCGGCGAGCCGGCGGCGGGCGCATAATGCGTGCCCACTCTACGGTTGGGGCAAGCTCTCACCAGGATGCTGAGATTCGATCGCTCGTGAGCCCGGATGCGGCGGTCGGGACTCGCGTCGTTCCTGCGTTGACGTTCGCGGCTGAAGCCGCTCCTACGGGACCCGTGGAGCTCGCGTTTTACTCGTGCTTCGTCCCGAATATCTTGTCGCCGGCATCGCCCAGGCCCGGCAGGATGTAGCCGATTTCGTTGAGCCGCTCATCGATCGAGGCGACATACACCTCCACGTCCGGATGCCTGGCCTCCAGCGCGCGCAGCCCCTCGGGTGCGGCCACCAGAAACAGCCCCTTGATGCGGCGGCAACCGGCCGCCTTGAGCAGGTCGATGGTGGCGATCAGGCTGCCGCCGGTTGCGAGCATCGGGTCGAGGATGATCGCGGTGCGTTCGTCCATGCGGCCGCTGAGCTTTTCGTAGTAGCCGACCGGCCGCAGGGTGGCCTCGTCGCGCTGCAGGCCGACCACGCCGACCTTGGCCGCCGGGATCAGCTCCAGCACCCCCGGCAGCATGCCAAGCCCCGCCCGCAGGATCGGCACAAGGGTGACCTTGGCGCCCTTGATCCTGCGCGTGGCGACCGGTCCGGCCCAGCCGTCGACTGTCGCGTCCTCGGTTTCCAGGTCCGAGGTGGCCTCGTAGGTCAGCAGCATCGCGACCTCCGATGCCAGTTCGCGAAAACTCTTGGTGCTGTTGTCGGCGCGCCGCATCAGCCCGAGCTTGTGCTGCACCAGTGGATGGCGGACTTCAACGATCTTCATGGGCGCCAGCGTAGTCGATGGCTGGCCGGGAAAGTAGGTTGGATGCGATGTGACAGTGAGACGGGTGGTACACCATCTACCGTCGCCGGTAGGAGCGGCTTCAGCCGCGATCGGGTTGAAGATCAGAAAATTCTTTTGACACGGATCAGAGCGAAAAAGGGCGGATAAAAGCAAAGGCTTTTCTGAGCAAGAAGCTCTATTCGCCTTGATCCGCTTCTTTTTGCTCTGATCCGTGTCCAATGCCTTTGCCGTTGATTGAAAGCTCGCGGCTGAAGCCGCTCCTACAGGGGAGCGATATCGAATGGGCATGAAAAAGGCCGGGTTGCCCCGGCCTTGTTCAATTTGCGATGGCGCGGTAGTTACGCCGCGGCGGCTTGCTCCTTGCGCGGGCCTTCCTTCAGCGCACGGCCGACCATCGAGACCAGCAGGTCCACTTCCTCGCTGGTGATGGTGAAGGTGGGGGTGAAGCGCAGCGAGTTCACCCCGCCGTGGATCACGCCGATGCCGCGCTCGCGCAGCCATTCCTCGGTGGAGTTGGCGCCGAAGCACTTGAACTGCGCGTCGAGTTCGCACGAGAACAGCAGGCCGGTGCCCTGGACCTTGGTGATCAGCCCGCCAAGCTCGCCCTTGAGCTTCTCCAGCTTCTCCAATGCCTCCGCGCCGCGCGCGCGGATGTTCTCGCGCAGTGCCGGGCTGACCTGCGACAGCACGGCGCAGCCGACGTCGAGTGCACGCGGGTTGGCCGTCATGGTGTTGCCGTACAGGCCCTTCTTGTAAAGCTCGGCGGCGTGCGGGTTCACGGCCAGCACCGACAGCGGGTACTGCCCGGCATTGAGCGCCTTGGAGTAGGTCTCCATGTCCGGCGCGTCGAGCTCCTCGAAACCGGGATAGTCCACGATCGACAGCACGCCGTGCGCGCGCAGGCCGGCCTGAATCGAGTCGACCAGCAGCAGCGAACCATGCTCGCGGGTGAGCTGGCGCGCGGCGGCGTAGAACTCCGGCGGCACGCCGCGGCCGGGATCGCCTTCGCCCATCACCGGCTCCAGGAACATCGCCTCGATGAACCAGCCGTTGCTGTCTGCCTCGGCGAAGACCTGCTTCAGCGCGTCCAGATCGTAAGGCTCGATCGCGATCACCGAGTTCTCGCCGCGGTAGCTGGCCAGGTGCTGCGCGTAGGTCTTGCGGGTGGAGTCGGAATACAGCGCCGGCCGATCGGTGCGGCCATGGAAGCCGCCCTTGACCACCACACGCTTGACCGTGCGGCCGGCATGGCGGGCGCCCTCGTCGGTCATGAGCTTGGCGTTGGCATCGGCGATACGCGCGGCCAGGCCGACCGCCTCGGAGCCGGAGTTGAGGCACATGAACTTGCTGTAGGGACAATCGCGGCCCAGCCCGATCGCCTCGCGCAGCAGTTGGTCGAAGCGCAGCTGCGACAGGTTCGGGGTCATGATGTTGGCCAGGGCCTGCGGCTTGGCCATCGCGTCTATGACGGTCTGCGGCGCATGGCCGAAACCGAGCATGCCGTAGCCGCCCGAGTCGTGCAGCACTGCACCCTTGAGGGTGACGATCCACGGCCCGCGCGCGGTCAGCGCGACATAGGGGTTGACCCCGTCCTCGGGATAGAAATTGATGAAGCCCGCCTGCACCGACGCGACCTGCGCGTCCTCGTCCTGGTCGAGCAGCTTGGCGAAGTCGCCCTTGGCGTCGCCGTCCAAAAGCCGCGCGTATTCAGCGGCAGCGGCATCCACCGCCTCGCCCAGTTCCGGATGGGTCGCGGCGAAGCGCTCCAGGGTGGCGTCGTCCAGGCCGGGCGTGCGGCGCGTGCCCGCGTGCGCGCGCAGCGGCTTGAGGGTATCGAGCAGGTTCATGGCGTCCTCCCGGAACCGGTGTTGCGGTCGTGAAACAAAAAACGCGAGGTGGCCCCCGCGCTTCGGCTGTAGTGCTAATGGAAACAATAACTTGGCGGCAATTTTAGCACCGCGCCCAGATCCGCGTAACCCCCGCCTGCCGGGATCCGGCGCACGCGGCGGTTGACTGTCCGGGTGCCGAAGCAAGAACGGAACGAAGCGACGGAGCCTTCATTTGGCGTCTTCGAGCGCGCCGCCCGATAATGCCCACCCGCGCGGATGCGCCGTCTGGCGCTGCGTCGCCGCCAAGTCCTTGAAAAAATCCGATTTCCACTACGAGCTCCCACCCGGGCTGATCGCCCAGGCGCCGCTGCCCGAGCGTTCGGCCAGCCGGCTGCTGCTGGTGCCGCCGGGCGAGGCGGCGTTCGAGGATCGCGTGTTCGCCGAGTTGCCCGAGCTGCTCGCGCCCGGCGACCTGCTGGTGTTCAACGACACCCGGGTGATCCCGGCGCGGCTGTTCGGGCACAAGAGCACCGGCGGCCGCGTGGAAATCCTGATCGAGCGCCTGCTCGGCGGCGATGAGGCGCGCGTGCAGCTCGGCGTCAGCAAGTCGCCCCAGCCCGGCGCGCGGATCGCGCTGGACGCCGGCGGCGAGGCCGAAGTGCTCGGCCGCGAGGGCGAGTTCTACCGGCTGCGTTTCCATGTCTCCGATGCGCTGGAAAACTGGCTGCTGCATGCCGGCCAATTGCCGCTGCCGCCCTACATCCAGCGCGAGCCTGGCGCGGACGATACCGAGCGCTACCAGACCGTGTTCGCGCGCGAGGTCGGCGCGGTCGCCGCGCCCACCGCCGGGCTGCATTTCGACCAGCCGTTGCTGGACGCATTGCAGCAGCGCGGCGTGCAGTTCGGCCATGTCACGCTGCACGTAGGCGCCGGCACCTTCCAGCCGGTGCGCGCGGAAAGCCTCGATCAGCACGTGATGCACAGTGAGTGGCTCAACGTCGGCGCCGCGCTGGTCGAGAAGATCCACCGCACCCGCGAAGCCGGCGGCCGGGTGGTCGCGGTCGGCACCACGGTGGTGCGTGCGCTGGAATCGGCAACACGCATGGATCAGGCCGGTGACCGCCGGCTGCAGCCGTTTGCCGGCGAGACGCGGTTGTTCATCCTGCCGGGCTACCGCATCGCTTCGGTCGATGCGCTGATCACCAACTTCCACCTGCCCGAGAGCACCTTGCTGATGATGATCTCCGCTTTCGCCGGCAAGTCGCGGGTATTTGCCGCGTATGCGCACGCGATACGCGAGCGCTACCGGTTTTTCTCCTATGGGGATGCGATGTTGTTGTGGCCGGAGCAGGTGCGGCTGGAGCAGGCGCGATGATCGTTCTTGCTCGTCATTCCCGCGAACGCGGGAACCCAGCGGCTTCCGCGAAAAGCGCCCGTGTTGCGAAGAGGTTGGCGCCTCGTTCAACGACACTGGGTTCCCGCGTTCGCGGGAATGACGGGAGCGCGCCATGAGCCGCATGTCCTTCGAACTGCTCGCCACCGATGGCGCCGCCCGTCGCGGACGCCTGAGGTTCCCGCGCGGCATAGTCGACACGCCGGCGTTCATGCCGGTCGGTACCTACGGCTCGGTCAAGGCGGTGATGCCGGAGCAGGTCGGTGCGCTCGGCGCCCAGATCATCCTGGGCAACACCTTCCATCTGTATCTGCGCCCGGGGCTGGAGGTGATCGCCGATCACGGCGGTCTGCACGGCTTCGCGCGCTGGAGCGGGCCGATCCTGACCGACTCGGGCGGGTTCCAGGTGTTCTCGCTCGCGCACAAGCGCAAGATCACCGAGGCCGGCGTGACCTTCGCCGCACCCACCGATGGCAGCAAGGTGTTCCTCGGGCCCGAGGAGAGCATGCGCATCCAGAAGGTGCTCGACTCGGACATCGTGATGATCTTCGATGAGTGCACACCCTATCCGGCGACCGAGGAGGTCGCATGCGCGTCGATGGAGCTGAGCCTGCGCTGGGCCGAGCGCAGCAGGCGGGCGCACGAGGGCAATGACGCGGCATTGTTCGGCATCGTCCAGGGCGGCGTGCACCACGATCTGCGCACGCGCTCGGCGGCCGGCCTGAAGGACATCGGCTTTGACGGCTATGCGATCGGTGGCCTGGCGGTCGGCGAGCCCGAGGACGAGCGCAACGCGATGCTCGAGCACACCGCGCCGCAACTGCCCGCGGATCGTCCGCGCTACCTGATGGGGGTGGGCCGGCCGGAGGACCTGGTGGAGTCGGTCGCGCGCGGGGTCGACATGTTCGACTGCGTGATGCCGACCCGCAATGCGCGCAATGGCCATTTTTTCACCTCCTCCGGCACGGTGCGCATCCGCAACTCGAAATACGAGCGCGACCTGCGTCCGATCGAGGAGGGCTGCGATTGTTACGCCTGCGCGAGCGGCTTCAGCCGGTCCTACCTGCGCCACCTGGACCGCTGCAACGAGATGCTCGGCCCGATGCTCGGCACGCTGCACAACCTGCGCTACTACCAGCGGTTGATGGCGCAGATGCGCGAGGCGATCGGACAGGGAACCTTTCAGGCGTTCCGGGAGTCTTTCCACTCGGCCCGTCGCTGATTGCTGCGACCCCGCCCTTTGTAGGAGCGGCTTCAGCCGCGATCGGCTGTCTGCTCGCCCGCGGCCGGCTCCAGATCGCGGCTGAAGCCGCTCCTACAAGGGCGCCAGCAAGTCAAATCCCCAACCCTCTCCGGGGGCGAGAGGCTCGAAACCGCGGCCATGCCATAATCCCCGGCTATTTTTCGTGAAACCAACCGGATGTCCGACATGAACCTTCTCGACCTAGTGATCGCCCCCGCCTACGCCCAGGCCGCCGCGCAGCCGGCCGCGCAGGGTTTCAGCGGTATGTCGCTGCTGTTCCCGATCCTGCTGATCGGCATCATGTATTTCCTGATGATCCGTCCGCAGATGAAGCGCGCCAAGGAGCACAAGGCGATGCTGGAGAAGCTGTCCAAGGGTGACGAAGTGCTGACCAACGGTGGCATCGCCGGCACCGTGACCGAGCTGGGCGACAACTTCGTCACCGTGGAAATCGCCGACAACGTGCGCATCCGCGTGCAGAAGGGCGCGATCGGCAACGTGCTGCCCAAGGGCACCTTGAAGTCGGCCTGAGCCGCGGCCATTCCCGGCTGATGCCATCACCTGTCCAATCGGGCGGCCCCGCGGCCGCCGCGGGATCCAATCGATGCTGACCTACGCACGCTGGCAATACTTCGTCATCCTGATCGTCCTGCTGTTCAGCGCGCTTTATGCGCTGCCCAACGCCTTTCCGCAGGATCCGGCGGTGCAGGTCACCGCCAATCGCGGCGGCACCGTCGACGAGGCGCTGCTGGCGCGCGTCGAGTCGCTCCTGCAGGAGGCGGATATCGACACCAAGGCGGTGGAGCTGGACGAGGGCAACCTGCTGGTGCGCCTGTCCGATCCTGCCAGCCAGGTGGTGGCGGCCGACGCACTGCGTCCGGCCCTGGGCAACGACTACGTGGTCGCGTTGAACCTGGCCTCGACCGTGCCGGACTGGCTGAGTGCGCTCGGGGCGACCTCGATGCCGCTCGGCCTGGACCTGCGCGGTGGCGTGCACTTCACCATGCAGGTCGATCAGGACGCCACGCTCGACAAGCGCCTGGACGTCACCGCCGAGGACCTGCGCGTGCTGCTGCGCGAGAATCGCGTGCGTTACCAGTCGGTCGAGCGCCGTCCGGACAACACGGTCATCGCCACCCTCGCCGATGCCGGCCAGGTCGACCAGGCGCGCGATCTGATCGCGACCAGCGAGCCGACCCTGCAGCTGTCGACCCAGGGCAACACCGTGACCGCGCGCGTGTCCGACGCCGAGCTGCAGCAGATGGCCGCCGATGCGCTCGAGCAGAACGTGGGCACGCTGCGCAACCGCATCAACGCGCTGGGCGTGGCCGAGCCGGTGATCACGCGCCAGGGCGACGATCGCATCGTCGTGCAGTTGCCCGGCGTGCAGGACACCGCACAGGCCAAACGCATCATCGGCGCCACCGCGACGCTGGAGTACCGCGCGGTGGTCGAGGGCAATCCCTACGACGCGGTGACCAGCGGCGTGGTGCCGCCGCAGGCGGAGATCTATTACCGCACCGAAGTCGGTCCCGATGGAAATCCGATCCCGGTGCTGCTCAACAAGCGCGTGATCGCCACCGGCGACCAACTGGTCGGGGCGACCTCAGGGATCGATCCACAGACCAGTTCGCCGGCGGTGTCGGTGCGGCTGAACAATGCCGGCGGGCAACGCATGTTCGACTTCACCAGCCAGAACGTCGGCAAGCCGATGGCGGTGGTGTTCATCGAGCGCGTGCCCGAGGTGCGCATGGTCGGTGGCGAGGAGGTCCGTACGGTACGGGTCGACCGGGAGGTCATCTCGGTGGCCAACATCAATGGCGTGTTCGGCAAGGATTTCCAGACAACCGGGCTGGAGAGCATGCAGTTCGCGGCCGACCTCGCCTTGCAGCTGCGCTCGGGCTCGCTGGCCGCGCCGATGGACTTTGTCGAGGAGCGCGTGGTCGGCCCCAGCCTGGGCGCGGAAAATGTCGAGCGCGGCATGAAGGCGGTGTTCTATTCGTTCGTGTTCACCCTGCTGTTCTTCCTGGTCTACTACCGCGTGTTCGGCCTGATCACCTGCATCGCGTTGCTGCTCAACCTGCTGGCGGTGGTAGCGGTGATGTCGATGTTCGGCGCCACCCTGACCCTGCCGGGGTTGGCCGGTATCGCCTTGACGGTCGCGCTGTCGGTCGATGCCAACGTGCTGATCAACGAGCGTATCCGCGAGGAGTTGCGCGCCGGCCTGCCGCCGCGCGCGGCGATCGCGGCCGGCTACGAGAAGGCGGTCGGCACCATCGTCGATGCCAACCTCACCGCGATCCTGGCGGGCCTGGCGCTGTTCGCCTTCGGTACCGGCCCGGTCAAGGGTTTCGCGGTCGCGCTGATCGTGGGCATCACCACCTCGATGTACACCGCGGTGTCGGCTTCGCGGGGCATCGCGACGCTGATCTACGGCGGCCGTCGCAAACTCAAGTCGCTTGCGATCTGACCGGGAGCTCATCCAGATGAAACCATTGAACGTGTTCCCGTACGACGCCAACTTCAACTTCATGCGCCTGCGCTGGGTGTCGCTGTCGATCGCGCTGGTGATGATGCTGGTCGCGATCGGCGCGATCGCCGGCAAGGGCTTCAATTTCGCCCTCGACTTCACCGGCGGCACGGTGACCGAACTGCGCTTCGAGCGCCCGGTGGTGGTCGATGACGTCCGCGACCGGCTCGAACAGGCCGGTTACGGCGGCGCCCAGGTGCAGACCTTCGGCTCCGGCACCGACCTGCTGGTGCGCCTGCGGCCGGCGACGGTCGAGGACGGCGCTGCGTCCGCCGCCATCGACGCTGCGCAAGCGGGCGAGACCGGTGGTATCGGAGATGACACCGCCGCGGATATCCAGCGCGCGCTGGTGATCGATGGCAATCCGGTCACGGTGCTGCGCAGCGAGTACGTCGGGCCGCAGATCGGCGAGGAGCTCGCGATCAACGGGATCTGGGCACTGATCTTTGTGGTGGTCGGATTCCTGATCTACATCTCGCTGCGCTTCGAGAAGAAGTTCGCCATTGCCGCGGTCCTGACCACATTGTTCGACGTCATGGTGGTCAGCGGCTGGTTTGCGCTCAGTGGGCATGAGTTCGACCTGACGGTGCTGGCCGGCGTGCTGTCGGTGATGGGCTTCTCGATCAACGACACCATCGTGGTGTTCGATCGCATACGCGAGAACTTCCGCGCGCTGCGCACCGATCCGTTGACGGTGCTGAACCGGTCGATCAACCAGACCCTGTCGCGCACGGTGATCACCTCCTTCGTCGCGCTGCTGACGATGCTGGCGCTGTATTTCTACGGCGGCGGGTCGCTCACCGGCATGGCCGAGGCGATGCTGATCGGCGTGATGATCGGTACCCTGTCCTCGATCTTCGTGGCCGCGCCGCTGCTGACCATTGGACCGCTGAGCGTCACCAAGCAGGACCTGATGCCCAAGGCGCGCGACGAGGCCGAGCTGGCGCGCCGGCCGTAACGGTCGCGTCAGCCGGCAACAAGAGGCCGCGGAATTCCGCGGCCTTTTTTTCGCGGATTTTGTAGGAGCGGGCCATGCCCGCGATCACACCATGCGTAGTAGGGCGATCGCGCCCATGGGGCGCTCCTACAACGCGTAGAGCGTGCCCCGATCGCTGCGGAGGCGCAGCAGAGCAAGCTCGGCTCTAAGGATCATGCTGCGGCGTGATCTTTTGTAGGAGCGGGCCATGCCCGCGATCGCACCATGCGCAGTAGAGCGATCGCGCCCATGGGGCGCTCCTACAAGGGCTATTCAAAGGCGGCGGCGTAGCCGGTGTTGACGATCTTCTGCTGCAGCAGTTCGGCGACCTTGATGTTGCCGGCAACCACCGGGCGGCCCGCCACTCCGCGGGCGTCCATCGGGCCGGTGCTGCGTCCGTGGAAATCGCTGATCTTGCCGCCGGCCTCGCGCACCATCAGTGCGCCGGCGGCGATGTCCCAGGGCTTCACTCCGGCCTCGAAGTAGGCGTCGGCACGGCCGCAGGCGATGTAGGCCAGGTCGAGCGCGGCCGAGCCGGTCCGGCGGATGTCCTCGGCCTCGGTCAGCAGCGTGTCGATGCACTTCAGGTGCGCACTGGCGCGCGAGCGCTCGCGCGGCGCGAATCCGGTGATCAGCATCGCGCCCTTGAGGTCCTTGCGGTCGGCCACGCGCACGCGCTTCTCGTTGAGCACCGTGCCGCTGCCGCGGCTGGAGGTGAACAGCTCGTTGCGCAGCGGGTCGAAGATCACGCCGTGGACCGGCTCGCCGTTCTCCACCAGCGCGATCGACACGCAGAAGTGCGGGATGCCGCGCAGGTAGTTGCTGGTGCCGTCCAGCGGGTCGATCACCCAGGTGAAGCGGCTGTTGCCGCGGGTGTTGGTCGAGCCGCTTTCCTCGCCGAGGATCGCGTAGTCCGGGGTGGAGCGGCGGAACTCCTTCGTGATCTCCTTCTCGGCCAGCTCGTCGACTTCGCTGGCGAAATCCATCCGGTCCTTCTCGACCACGTTCAGCGCGTCCAGCTTGTACATGTGCCGCAGCAGCACGTTGCCGGCGGCGCGGGCGGCCTTGACCATGAGGGTGACGGCGGGTTTCTGCATGGCGAACGGCCTCGGCGAACTGGGCGAACAGGTGGGGGACGGCTGGCGGGGAAAAAGAGCGATCCGGCCCGTGGCCGGCCGCGGAGTTTACCATTGCGCCCCATGAGTACCTTGCCTCCCATGAGTATCATCGCCCCGTGATCACACCACCCGACCGGATACGCATCGTGCTGGTCGGCACCCAGCACCCCGGCAACATCGGCTCGGCCGCGCGCGCGATCAAGACGATGGGGTTGTCGCGGCTGGTGCTGGTGGCGCCGGAGAAACCGCTGGACATCGAGGCCCACGCGCTCGCCGCGGGCGCCGACGACGTGCTGTCGGCCGCCGTCCACCACGCCAGCCTGGCCGATGCCCTCGCCGACTGCCGCCTGGTGCTGGGCTGCACCGCACGCAGCCGCCGCGTGGCACTGGACGAGCTGCTGCCGCGCGACGGCGCCGCGCGCGCGGTGGCCGCGGCCGGCGACGGCGCCGAGGTCGCGCTGGTGTTCGGCCGCGAGCGCACCGGGCTGAGCAACGACGAGCTGCAGCTGTGCCACGCCGCGGTGCACATCCCGGCCAATCCCGAGTACAGCTCGCTGAACCTTGCCGCCGCGGTACAGGTGCTCAGCTACGAGCTGCGCCTGGCCCTTCTGGCTGCGCAGCCGGACGACTCCGGCGGCGCCGGGCGGGCCGACCCGCCGGCCTCGCACGCCGAACTGGAGGGGTTTTTCGGCCAACTGGCCGGCACCCTGGATGCCATCGATTTCCACAAGGGCCGCGCGCCCGACTCGGCGATGCGCAAGCTGCGGCGCCTGTTCCTGCGCGCCGAACTCGACGTCCGCGAGGTGCGCCTGCTGCGCGGGATCCTGGCCGACGCCGACCGCATGGCGATGCTGGCCGGGCAGCGCCGCTGAATCCCTTGGACGGGCGCCTGCCGCAGGTCCGGTCCGGTTCTTGCAACCTAACCGGTACCCAGCGGTATCGGCCCGCGCAGCTTTCGATTAGGCTCCCGGTCTGCTACCGGACCGGGTTCCGCTCTTGATCCAACGCCTGCGCCAGATAATCGCCGTACTGTTCGCCGTGGGGTGCAGCGCGGGCGCGCCACTGTCGGCCTGGGCGCAGCAACCGGCCGCCGCGCCGTCGGGCGACAGCGTGCTGGTGCTCGGGCGCATCAGCGACGACCCCAAGGCCCACTACGACCAATTGCGACCGCTGCTCGACTACGTGGTGCCGCGCATGGCCGATGTCGGGATCCGCGAGGGCCGGGTGCTGATGGCGCGTGACCCGCAGCAGATGGCCAGCTACTTGCGCCGCGGCCGCGTCGACTGGGTCACCGAAACCGCCGGCACCGCGATGCTGCTGCGCCAGCGCGCCGGTGCCGAGCCGCTGCTGCTGACCGAGCGCGGCGGCCACAGCCATTACCGCAGCGTGTTCTTCGTCCGGCGCGACAGCGACATCCGCGCGCTGTCGCAGATGCGCGGGCACAGCGTCGCATTCCAGCGCCCGTCCTCCACCAGTGCCTACTTCGTGCCGGCCGCGGCATTGCTGGCCCACGACATCCAACTGGAAATACTGCTCTCGCCGCACGACCGCACCGACGCGGCCGAGGTCGGATACCTGTTCGCGCGTTCCGAACTCAACATCGCGACGTGGGTGCACAAGGGGCTGGTCGACGTCGGGGTGATGAGCGATCTGGACTGGAACAATCCCGCGCGCATGCCACTGGCTTTCCGCGATGACCTGGTGGTATTCGAGCGGACCTGGGAATTCCCGCGCGCGGTCGAGGTGGTGCGCGGCGGCCTGGATCCGCGGGTCCGGGCGCGGCTGTACCAGGTGCTGGCGGAGGCGGCGAGCGACCCTGCCGCCGCCGGCGCGCTGCGGCAGTTCTTCGGCACCACGCAGTTCCTGCCGGTCGACGCAGCTTCGGCGCGATCGCTGGAGCGCATTGCCGCCGGCGTGGCGCGCGTGCGCGGCGAGGTCGAATGAAGCTCCGCTACGGCTTGCAGGCGCGGTTCCTCGCGATGATCGGCCTGGCGCTGCTGGTGGTGCTGGTGCTGATCATGCTGATGCTGCAACGCCAGGAGCGGATGCAGAGCGAGGTCGAGGTGCTCAGCCGCGAGGCCATGCAGGCGATCGTCGGCGACAGCCTGCGCCGGCGCGGCGAGGGCACGGTCGGCCAGCTGACCGATTCGCTGGCCAATCCGCTGTACTACTTCGACCTCGACACCATCGGCGTGCTAAGCCGCGCCGCGCTGCGCCAGCCGGGCACGCGCTACGTGATCGTGTTCGACGCTGATGGAAACATCGTCCACGACGGCAGCGAGGAGATCGCCCGCTACGGTCAACCGATGGAGGACGCGCTGGCGCCCGGCGCGGTCGCGGCGCGGACCACGCACACGCAGTTCAATGACACGGCGGTCGACGGCCCGGTGATGGATGTGGCGTCGCCGATCATGATCGGCAGCCAGCGCATCGGCGGGGTGCGCCTGGGGCTGGACCTGCAGAGCGCGCGCGGCTTCCAGGACCAGGCCGTGGCCAACCTGCGCGAGCGGCTGGACGAGCTCGGTCGGCGGCATCTGTGGGGGGTCGGGCTGCTCAGTGGTGGGCTGCTGGCGTTCGGCGCGGTGATGCTGTGGCTGACCCAGCGCTGGCTGGTGCGGCCGATCCGCGACCTGGTCGAATCGGCGCGGGCGATCGAGGCCGGGCAGTTCGACACCCGGGCGCCGTCCAACGACCGCGACGACGAGGTCGGCGACCTCACCCGCGCGTTCGACCGCATGAGCCAGAGCGTCGCCCGGCACGATCGCGACATCCGCCGGATGGCCTACACCGACGCGCTCACCGGGCTGGCCAACCGGCTCGCGTTCCGCGAGGCGCTCGACCGCCGGCTGCTGCAGTTGCATGGCGCGGGGCGGCAGCTGGGGTTGCTGTTCGCCGACATCGACGATTTCAAGCGGGTCAATGACACCCTCGGCCACGACGTTGGCGACGAGGTGCTGTTGCTGTTCGCCAGCCGCATCCGCGAGGCGGTGGAGCGCTACGGCGGCGCAGACGCGATTCTGGCCCGTTTCGGCGGCGACGAGTTCGTGATCCTGGTCCAGGGCAGCGCGACCGACAGCGGCGACGTGCGCGCGGTGGCCACCCGGCTGGCCGAGATATTGGTGGCCGAACTCGGCCAGCCGATCACCCTGCGCGACCGGCAGGTGTTCCTCGGCACCTCGATCGGAATCACCCTGTTCCCCGAGGACGCGGTCGGCGCCACGCCGCTGATGAAGAACGGCGACATCGCGATGTACCAGGCCAAGGTCGCCGGCAAGAACTGCTTCCGTTTCTACAGCCGCGCGATGGATCAGGCGGTCGAGCGCCGGGTGAATCTGGAGCACGAGCTGCGCGGCGCCTGGGACCGCGGCGAACTCAGCCTGGCATACCAGCCGGTCTACCGGTTGGCCGATGGCCTGATGATCGGCGCCGAGGCGCTGCTGCGCTGGAGACACCCGGAGCAGGGCATGATCTCGCCGTCGGTGTTCATCGATGTGGCCGAGCAGAGCGGCCTGATCGAAACGCTGGGCCCCCAGGTGCTGCGCAGCGCCTGCAACGATGCGGTGCTGTGGCAACAGGCGCGCGAAGGCGCCGAGCCGCTGTTCCTCGCGGTCAATGTTTCGCCGCGGCAGTTGCGCAGCGGCACGCTGCCCGAGGTGGTGGCCGGATGCCTGCACGACAGCGGGCTAGACCCGCAGCGGTTGCACCTGGAGCTCACCGAGACCGCGGTGATCGGTGACGAAGCCCTGGCCAGCAGCCTGCTGTCGCGCCTGCGCAGCACCGGGGTCAAGGTCTGGCTCGACGACTTCGGCACCGGTTTCTCCGGTCTGAGCCACCTGCGCCGGGTGCCGGTGGACGGGGTCAAGATCGACCGCAGCTTCATCGCCGACATCCTGCGCGATCCCGACGACCTGGCCCTGACCACCGCGATCATCGCGATGGCGCACTCACTCGGCATCACGGTGGTCGCCGAGGGCGTGGAGAAGGAGGGCCAGTTCACCATCCTGCGCGAGCGCGGCTGCGACCTGGCGCAGGGTTATTGGCTCGGCCACCCGGTGCCGCTGGACGAATTCATGGCGCTGTTGCGCTGAGTGGAGCGGGGGTTTGTCCGGAAAGGACGCGAAAGACGCAAAAAAAGGAAAGAAAGTAAGAAGTAAGGAAGTAAGAAAAAAGGAGGGCGGTTGCCGGGTTGGCTGGCCATGTGCGCCAGGTTGTCGCTGCGTCTTGGCAACGGCGAAAATCGCGGGACTCGTAGGCTGGGCTGACAAGCCCAGCACTCGTTCCATGCGCCTGCCGGGCTTGCCAGCCCACCCTACGAGCTCTTCGTCTTGATTTTACTTTTTGCGTCCTTGGCGGACCAATGCCGTTGCGCGCATCAAATCAGCAGGTCGATCCAGCGGGCCGCAGCGGCGACCAGGGTGCCCGACAGCACGCCGAATATCACGATCGATACCACCCCGGCGCCCCATGCCACCGCCATCAGGCGGCCGTCGCGTTCGAGCAGCGCGAAGGCGAACAGCAGCATATGCCCGGCGAACAGGTAGTTGGTCAGCGGAATCGGCAGCGCCAGCAACAGGCCCAGCAGGATCACCAACACGCCGCTCAATGCGTTGGCCAGGCGATGGTCGAGCAGGATGGCGGCGCGCGGACGCACCACGCGCTCCAGCCGCCTCAACCACGGCGACAGCAGGTCGCGGAAGCGCGCCATCGCACTGCGGTGCGGACCGCGGTTGGCGACGAATCTCGGCAGCCACGGTGTGCGCAGGCCGATCAACAGTTGCGCGCCGATCAGGATCGTCAGGGGGCCGCTGATCGCGCCGCCGACCCCGGGGATCGGAAAGAATGCAGGCAGCGTCGAGACGAACAGGAGCATGCCGAACGAGCGCCGGCCCAGCCCGGCGAACACGTCGCCGAGCCTGAGCGTCTGGTCCGGATCACCGGCGGCGAAGGCATCGAGCAGTGCCCGGGTGCCGGCCTCAGGAGCGTTGGGTTCAACCGACGGTTTCATCGGATCCGGCGTCGGATTCCCGCCGCTGCAGCAACAGCTTGTCGATACGCGGACCGTCCAGGTCGACCACCTCGATCCGCCAGCTATCCCAGGCGAAGAACTCCCCGACGTGCGGGATACGACCGAAGTGCGAGATCACCATGCCGGCGACGGTGTGGAAATCGTGGTCGTCCTCGTCGGGCAGTTTGTCGCCGTCGATCAGTTCACGCAGATCCTCCACGTGCAGCGAGCCATCGATCAGGAATGAGCCGTCCTCGCGCTGGATCACCGGCGCGTGGTCGGGCACCGACTCGTGCGACGGATTCAGGCCGAGCTGCAGCCGGCCGATCACCGCGCCCATCAGGTCGTTGATGGTGACCAGGCCGGTGACATCGCCGTACTCGTCGACCACCAGCGCCAGCGACTGCTGCTCCTCGCGGAAGATTTCCAGCAGCTTCAGCGCGTGGGTCGACTCGGACACGAAGACCGCCTCGCGCAGGCGGCCGAACAGGTCCGGTGCGCCCTTGCCGATGTCCTCCAGCAGGGACTTGGCCTCGAGCACGCCGACCACTTCGCGGTCGTTTTCGCGGTAGACCGGGAAGCGCGAGAAGGGGCTCTCGCGCATCGCCTGCAGGTTTTCCTCCAGGCTGCCGTCCGCGTCCAGCCAGTTGATGCGCGTGCGCGGCGTCATCAGGCTCTCGGCGGTGCGGTCGCCCAGGCCGAGCACGCGATACATCATCTTGCGCTCGTCGGCGTCGATCACGCCCTGCTCGTGGCTCTCGCTGACCAGCATCCGGATCTCCTCTTCAGTCACCTGCGAGGCCTGGGTATTGTTCAGCCGCAGCAACCTGAGCACCCCGCGGGTGCTGACGGTGAGCAGCCATACCGCCGGTGTGGCGATGCGCGAGACCCAGTTCATCGGCAGCGCCACCGCGCTGGCCACTTTTTCCGGTGCCAGCAAGGCCAGCCGCTTGGGCAGCAGCTCGCCGAACACAATGCTGAGGTAGGTGATCAGCGCGACCGCGAGCCCCTTGCCGATCGGAACCGCGTATTCGCCGGTCGCCGGGACCGTTGTGGACAGCCAGGCGCCGATCGAGGCGCCGATGGCGTCGCCGCCGAACATGCCGGTCAGGATCACGATCAGGGTAATGCCGACCTGCACGGTCGAGAGGAAGCGTTCGGGGTGTTCGGCCAGCTCCAGCGCCTTGCGCGCCTTCCGGCTGGTGCCGCCGAGCTGCCTGAGCCGGGGCTTGCGCGCGGTCACCACCGACATTTCCGACAGCGCGAAGAAGCCGTTGAAGGCGATCAGCACCAGTACGACGGTCAGTTCGAACATCCGCTCCGGGCCTCCTGTCGTCGCGAACAAGGGCAGGCCGGGTATTGCGCAGGCTGCGAGGCCGGGGCAGGCGGAGGTTTAGGGTCGTCGTCCATTTAGAGGGGGCGAGAGGGGCAGCGAAAACAGCGCCGATCTTAGCAGGCGCGTGAAGCCGGGCCTCGTGAAGGCCCCTGCAGCATGCACGCGCTGCGCGGCTGCATCAGAGGGTGATGATTGTGGCCAGAGCGCGCGGCACCGGGCCGATCGAGGGGCTGTGCATATGCGCCGCATGGCGGACGACTTTCCCGTCTATGCCGCCGCAGGCCTGACGTCCCGCGTTCAGAGCAGATCGCCACCGGCCGACATCATTCGCTCCATGCGGTCGCCCAGGCCGCCGATCTCCAGCACCAGGCGGTCGATCTCGGCGCCATCGAGCCCGTCGTAGGGGCGGTTCTCGCACAGCTGCAGGTAGGGGACGCCGTCGAGGTCGCCGATGGCGAGATAGCCGACCCGGCTCTGCCAGTTGAACACCAGCGCGCGCCGCGCATCCATGCCGGTGGTCGGCGCCACCGCGGTGCTGACCCGCAGGTAGGGCCGGCCGTCGTCGTCGTCGAGTTCCGACAGGAAGATCGCCTGGTGCCGCGTGCCCTGTTCGAGCGAGAGTTCGGTGCACAGGACATCCTCGTCCTGCATGGTCACTCGGAAACCGGCGGCCTTGATGTGGCGGCGGATCGATTCGAAATTGCGCACGGCGGCTCCATTCGCGGGGGAGGTGGCTATGCTACCCCGATGCACGTGCGCGGCGACGCCCCTGACGGAGTTGACACCGCGGCACGCATCCTGGCCGTGGTGCGGGCGATCCCGCGCGGCCAGGTCGCCGGCTATGGCGAAGTCGCCCGCCGCGCCGGCCTGCCGGGCCGGGCGCGGCTGGTGGCGCGGCTGCTCAGCCACAATGACGACCGGGCACTGCCCTGGCACCGGGTGCTGCGCTCGGACGGCCGCATCGCGCTGCCGGAAGGCTCGCCCGGATACCGCGAGCAATGCGCGCGGTTGCGCTCGGAGGGGCTGCGGGTCGAGGCCGGACGCGTGCGCGGCGCGCGCGCGGTGGCGACCGTCGATGCGCAGGTATGGGGGCCGCCGCCGGACTGAGACGCGCTGTTGCGCACGCGTGAAGCCCGGTCCGGCCCGCCAGCGGCTACCATGACGCGACCGCCCAAGGAGCCGAGATGTTCGCCAACCTGCCGCCCGTGACCCGGGCACTGCTGATCGCCAATGGAGTGGTGTTCCTGCTGCAACTGGCACTGGGCGACGCAGCGCTGGCGTCGTTCATGCTGTGGCCGCTGGACAGCGGCGGCAGCCCATACGGCGTCGGCGGATTCCTGCCGTGGCAGTTGCTGACCTACGGCTTCATGCACGGGGGTTTTGCCCACCTGCTGTTCAACATGCTGGCCTTGCTCATGTTCGGCGCGCCAATCGAGCACATCTGGGGCCAACGCCGCTTCCTGACCTTCTTCCTGGTCTGCGTCGGCGGCGCAGCGGTATGCCAGCTCGCGGTGGGCGCGTGGACGATGGCGCAGGGCGCGCCACCGTACCCGACCGTCGGCGCCTCGGGCGGGGTGTTTGGGCTGCTGCTGGCCTACGGCATGTTGTTCCCGCACCAGCGGGTGATGCTGTTGATCCCACCGATCCCGATGAAGGCGCGGACGCTGGTGATCGTCTATGGCGCGATCACGCTGCTGCTGGGGTTTACCGGCTGGCAGCCGGGGGTGGCGCACTTCGCGCACCTGGGCGGAATGTTGTTCGGCTGGTTGCTGATCCGCTATTGGCGCGGCCAGCCCCCGTTCAACCGCCGTGGCCCGCCGAGGCCGCGGCGCGTGCACTAGCCGGCGGGCCCGCTTCTGACAAAGAGGGAAGCAAAAGCCTGTGCGGTCGGCGGCGTGCAGTTGCGCAGTTCTTCCCAGGCTCGGCCAAACAACAAGTCATCAGACCTGCGTTCCCGCTTGTCTCCTCTCTTTGACAAAGAGGGAAGCAAAAGCCTGTGCGGTCGGCGACGTGCAGTTGCGCAGTTCTTCCCAGGCTCGACCAAACAACAAGTCATCAGACCTGCATTCCCGCTTGTCTCCCCTCTTTGACAAAGAGGGGCTGGGGGAGATTTGCGGTTGATGTTGCCGTTGCTTCTGCTCGACCTCCGCCCAAACAAAAAGGCCCGGGCAGTGCCCGGGCCTTCTGATGCAGGCAATTGCTCAGCCGATTACCAGATCACGATCCGGTCATCGTCGCGCACCATCGGATCGCCGGGCTCGCAAGAGTAGGCCGCGGCGAACGCCGGCAGGTTGGACGGCGCACCCATCGCGCGGAAGTTGGCCGGGGCGTGCGAGTCGGTCGCCAGGCGCACGGTCAGTTCTTCCGGGGTGAAATTGCGGCGCCACACCGTGGCCCAGTTGGCGAAGAAGCGCTGGTCGCGGGTCATGCCATCGACCATCGGGTCGGGCTCGCCCTCGGTCGCGGCCTTCATCGCATCGAACGACACCGCCAGCCCGCCGAGGTCGGCGATGTTCTCGCCCAGGGTCAGCTTGCCGTTGACGAACTGGTCCGGTGCGGCCTCGTACTCGTTGAACTGGTTGACCAGCTGGTCGGTCAGCGACTTGAAGCCGGTCGCGTCGGCCTCGGTCCACCAGTTCTCGAAGTTGCCGGTCGGCCCGAAGCGGCTGCCCTGGTCGTCGTAGCCGTGGATCATCTCGTGCCCGATCACCGCGCCGATGCCGCCATAGTTGAGCGCCGCGTCGGCATCCGGGTCGAAGAACGGCGGCTGCAGGATCGCGGCCGGGAATACGATCTCGTTGGCGCTGGAGCGGTAGTAGGCGTTGACCGTCTGCGGGCTCATGCCCCATTCGGTCTTGTCGACCGGCTGGCCGATCTTGCCGACGTTCCAGCGGTAGTTGAACTCGTTGGCCGCCAGCACGTTGCCCAGGTAGCTGTCGCGGTCGGTCTCCAACCCACTCCAGTCACGCCACTTGTCGGGATAGCCGATCTTCGGGGTGAAGCTGGCCCACTTCTCGAGCGCCTTTTCCTTGGTTTCCTCGCCCATCCACTCCAGGTTCTGGATGCGCTCCTTCAGCGCCACGCTGAGGTTTTCAACCAGTTCCTCCATGCGCGCCTTGGACTCGGGCGAGAACGCCACGTCGACGTACATCTGCCCGAGCGCCTCGCCGGTCTGGCCGCCGATGGTCGACAGGGTGCGCTTCCAGCGCGGCTGGATCTCCTGCTGCCCGCGCAGGGTCTTGCCGTAGAAGTCGTAGTTCTCCTGCACGAACGCTTCCGACAGGAACGGTGCGGCGCGGTCGATCGTGCGGAAGCGCAGATAGCTGCGCCACTGCTCGACCGGCACGCCGGTCAGCATTTCGCTGACTTCCCGGTGGAACGCTGGGATCGCCAGCGAGAACATCTCCGGCGCGTCCACGCCCTGGGAGTCGAAGAAGCGAGTCCAGGAGAAGTTCGGCGTCAGCTCATCGGCCTCCTCCAGCGACACCGGGTTGTAGCGCAGCTCGGCGTCGCGCGAGAGCTCGACCCGCGATTTGGACGCTTCGGCCAGGCGCGTCTCCAGTGCAACGACGTTCTCGGCCCGCGTCGCCGCCTCGTCGGCCGATACGCCGGACAGCTCCAGCACCTTGGCGACGTGCGCCTGGTAGGCGGCGAGGTCGTCGGCCTTGTCGGGATCGGTGTAGTAGGTCTTGTCGGGCAGGCCCAGGCCGCCCTGCATGGCGTAGGCGATGTTGCTCTCGGAGTCCTTGAAGTCCGGGCCGGCGTAGAAGCCGAACAGCACGTTGGTGCCGGTCGATGCGCTGGTGCGCAGGTACTCGGCCAGCGCCTCGGGGCTGTCGATCGCGGCGATCGCGTCCAGCCGCGGCTGCAGTGGCGCCAAGCCCTGCTCGTTCACCGCGGCTTCGTCCATGCCGGTGGCCCAAAGGTCGCCGACGATCTTCTCGACGCCGCTCGCATCCTCCATCGCCGCGGCCTGTTCGGCGAGCTGGCGCTGGATCGTGTTGGAGCGCTCGTCGAGCATTTCGAACGCGCCCCAGGAGGTGCGGTCGCCGGGAATGTCGTTGGCCGCGAGCCACTTGCCGTTGACGTAGTTGCCAAAGTCCGAGCAGGCGTCGACGCTGGCGTCGATGTCGCTCTGGGCGAACCGGTTGACCGGCGGCAGCGCGCTTTCATCGATGGTGAAGCGGGGCTCGTCGGCAGCGGGAGCACCTGCGTCGGTGGACGCGGCGTCGTCGCGATTGCAGCCGGCCATGACGGTGGCGACGGCGAGGGACAGCAGCAGGATCTTGGGTTTGTTCAAGTCAGGAACTCCGGCATTGAGGCGGGGTTGGAACCCGGAACACGGGCGCACCGGCCACCTTAGACGGCATCCGCGAGGGCAGGGGGTGTCGAAGGTCATGGGCTCGCGGTGGCGGCGCACAGATCGGGTACGCCATTCATGGGGTCTGGCTGCTGCATCGCCGGTTCAAGGGAGGGGGGGCAGGGGCAGAGGCAAAGTGCAAATCCTCCCCAGCCCTCCTTTTCCAAAGAAGGGGGCCAACGACCGCCGTGCAGCTCCCCCCTTTGCGAAAGGGGCAGGGGGGATTTGCTTTTGCATGCGGATCGCCCGACAGCAGCTCCCTTCCTGAACATCCCACCCACGCACTGCTGGCGCAGCCCCAATCGTTCGCGTACGATTCGCCCGTTCAGCGCACGGCTGCCTCCCCGCAAGGGGTACGTTTTCCCAGCTTGCCTGGTCGCATTGCCCGATCTTCCACGATCACGAACCCGCACTTCCGGACCGACATCCCGTTGGCCGCGTACGGAATTCTCAATGCGACCTATTCCGCACGTCTTTCGTAGCGCCGACACGGTCCGGAGCATCCGGCACCGTTAAAAATCGATTACTCGCAGCGCGGTTCAAGGGAACGCTCCGGGTTACTCCGCCTCAACCGCGGATCCACTACTTGGAGTTCCAACATGTCTTTCGAATCGCTCGGGCTTGCGCCCGCGGTGCTGCGCGCGCTCACCGAACAGAACTACAACACCCCGACCCCGATCCAGTCCGAGGCCATCCCGCTGATCCTGGACGGCCACGACCTGCTCGGCGGCGCCCAGACCGGCACCGGCAAGACCGGCGCGTTCGGCCTGCCGCTGCTGAACCTGTTGGCCAAGCAGACCGGCGTCAACGGCCCGCGCAAGCCGCGCGCGCTGATCCTGGTGCCGACCCGCGAGCTGGCGGTGCAGGTCACCGAAAGCCTGCGCGGCTATGCCAAGTACCTGCGCACGAACATCTGCGCGATCTACGGCGGCGCCGGCATGGGCCCGCAGACCGACATGCTGCGTCGTGGCGTCGACGTGCTGGTGGCCACCCCGGGCCGGCTGATCGACCACATGGAGCGCGGCACCGCCAAGCTCGATGCGATCGAGATCCTGGTCATGGACGAGGCCGACCGCATGCTCGACATGGGCTTCCTGCCGGCGATCAAGCGCATCCTCGGCCGGGTGCCGACGCAGCGCCAAACGCTGCTGTTCTCGGCCACCTTCGAGGCCCAGCTCAAGCAGCTCGCGCTGGAGTTCATGCGCCAGCCGCAGCAGGTGCAGATCGCCGCCCGCAACCTGGTCGTCGACACCATCGCGCACAAGGCCCATCCGGTCGACGGCGGCCGCAAGCGCGACCTGCTGATCGAGATCCTGGCCGCGCGGCCGAACGACCGCGTGCTGGTATTCGGCCGCACCAAGCACGGCTGCAACCGCCTGTCCGAGCAGCTCGAGGCCGCCGGCCTGAAGTCGGTCGCGATCCACGGCAACAAGAGCCAGGCGCAGCGGCAGAAGGCGCTCAACGCATTCAAGGCCAACAAGGCCCGGGTGCTGGTCGCCACCGACGTCGCCGCGCGCGGCCTGGACATTCCCAACCTGCCGCTGGTGATCAACTTCGACCTGCCGATGGTCGCGGAGGACTACGTGCACCGCATCGGCCGCACCGGCCGCAACGGCGCCACCGGCGAGGCCCTGTCGCTGGTCTCGCCCGACGAGGGCGGTCTACTGCGCCAGATCCAGCGCATCCTCAAGGACGACATCGTGATGGAAGTGATCGAAGGCTTCGCTCCGACCCGTCCGATCAGGATGGGTTCGGATGCACCGGGCGCCCGCGGCGCCAACCCGCGCGGCCCGGGCGGTCGCCCCGGCGGCAATGGTCCGCGCAAGCCGGCGATCGGCGGCATCGGCAAGGGCCACCTG